>NZ_CP045925.1:0-301553 GCF_020541265.1 Candidatus Profftia lariciata
CGCCATCTCCGGCATGAATATGAATTACTGCTTCATCTATAAATGTCACTACTATCTCCATTAATTTCTTCTAATATGGTATTACCCCACAGTAATTATTATTACCTTAAGTAAAATTGCTGATAATAAATAAAAAATACTTAGATATATTGTACAAATTTAGCAACAACCTAAATACTTAGCTATCTTATTTAATAAGATATTTTTAATAAAAACATATATAGATTATATAATATAAAAGTGTACATTAGTATATAATGTCATATCAAATACATAATAAAACTATTTATTTTTAATAAATAATTAAATTAATGTAATAAATTTTAATAATATTTGTTTTTAAGTGCCTCGTTAAAATATCATTAATAATGATTAATATGAAGTTATACAATAAAAAAATATACGTATATTGTCATCGTATTAATATTTTTTAAGTTTTCTAAAAAATATATTTATATATGTATGTAACTATTAACAAAGAATAATTTATTATTCATATAATTATAATAAATTTTATATATTATCATAATATTTATATTTAATAATTTAACTAATATATATACATATAATATAAAGATAGACATAAGATTAAGTAATAATAAATTATGGGACTTTAAATAATAATCATACTAATCTTAAAAAAATAACTTAAAATTGTGTTTTTTCTTATATTTTATTGTAACAATTATTTTAATTTTTCTTATCTAGCGTTTTATTATTAGTTGTACAATATTCTAGCATGATAAACTTGTTATTATAAATGATGGAAAGATATTATAATAACGAGTATTGATATGCAAGATATAATATCTCAGCGTGATATTATATACTTCATACAGCTATTAAGATAAAGCTCTTTAACGCTTTTGTGATTATATTTGGTTTTCGTAATTATTATATTTAAATATAATCTAAATTTAATTATAAAATAAATATTTTATAATTACTTGTGAAGATATATTATCTATATTTTATTGAGAATAATAAATGAGCAATAAAAACCTATTTTCAATATAATTAAGTATGGCTTTATTAAATAGTACTTTTGATGTTATTGTAAATTATATTAAAGATATTCCAGTTTATTTTTGAAATCAATTTAGCACTACTATACATACAATAGAGATATTAATAAAATATTTTTTATCCTTACTGAGGATACTTATTTAAAAAAATATTTAAAAATAGAATTATTAGAGATTATATTTTGTGATGTGAATATTCACTAAAAGAAATATAGCTAAATTTATTTGTATAAGATTGATATATCAAATTAGTACTTGATGAAAAAATTAATAATAATATAATATTAATTACAATATATTTAAAATACTAAGTAGTAAAAACTATATTAGTTATGAACTATCTTTAGAATAATTTTTATCAAAATATTTTAAGATAAAATGAGCATTAAATATTAATAATATAATTCTTTAACTAAAATAGTTTTAATCTTTTTATAAAATAAATGATATAATTCAATATAAGTATTGTATAAAAATAAATAACTATCTTGCAAATAAATATATTATGTACTAATTAGTGATTAGTAAGAATTAAGTAATAATAACCTATCGTTACGTTGTTTGTTAGGGAACCTAAATTACTTATTTTATTTGTAATAAATTAGTTATAAATTAATATAATTAAATAGTATAGTTAGTTATATATTTAGTTAAAAATTTTTATAAAATGATGCGCGTGCAATTATAAAGAAGCTTTATTAAAATTCCGTATAATACAATGAGTACCATTATAATCTGTATATTATTTAATCGTTGAGATTAATATAGATTACACAATACATAAACTAAATAGTTTATTATTTTTACTAAATAATGTTATTTCCAGTACAACCTTAGTAAGGTTATTTATGTACTTAAAAATCATGATACTTAAAAGTCTAAGTATTCATTTGATTACAAGATATAACAAAGTATACCAATCTATATTTATTAAGTAATAAAATACTTAATCATAAATATACTTATACTATTTTTATTGAATGTTTAACAACGCTATTTCACATAAAACTAGGGAGTTACTTGTTATTGATAAATATTAATAATTTCTTAATTTTTACTTGTATTATTTAAACAAATAAACATTATAGAAAAATATTAATATTCATTAGGAATATAAGCAATACCATCTATAAATAAACATGCTTATTGTAAGAGGGTTAATAAACTAGTATAAAATAATATTTTATTCATACTACTAATATTATTTCATTCAATATAATTATTTTAAATAAAACATTTATATTGGTAATGATAAAATATTTTAATTATTTTTCTAAAATAATAATGTAATAATACAGGAAATATATGATAATAATATTGATTATTGTTTCTTATATTGTTTATTTATTGTAATAATTAAAAAATAATTACTCTGGTACGATAAATGAAAGTAATAAAATATTTAAATAGCTAAAAAGTTCAAATAATAGAATTTTATAAGAGTACTAAATAATTAAATATACTGAGTAAAAAATATTTTACATAAATATGTAGTATTTATAAAAATTAAAACAAGTATCATTATTAAAATATAAATACAATCAATAAATATTCTCATAGAGAATATAATATCTATAAATAAAGAATTATAAAAACAAATTTTATAGCTAATTATTATTTTATATATGATACTAATATTAGTAACTATATTATGATAAAAAATAGATAATCAATAAATATTAAGAATTGCATATCAAAATGCTGATTAATTAATAAGATAATTTAATACTATTCAGTATAATAAATATAAGTTTTAACTTAAATATTATATTATTTAAAAGATAAATAAGATTCTTCATTATAGATAATGATTCAAGAGCATAACTTTTAACAAAAAATTTAATTTATTATCACAATACATTCATACTGTTCAGAGTAATAAAATATTTAAAACTACAAAAATGTTTTTATGATATTTCTATAATATTATATTGTAATATTTAAAATATTTTAAAAGTATATTTAAAATTATTAACATCAACATAATTTTTTCTTTAAAAAGTTAATAGTATAAGATGCTATATATAAAAATATACTCATTAACTGAATATATATTTAGTATATACTAAATATATAGAATAGTAATTATGTATTAATAATAAAAATAATAAATGTAAAAATATTGTATTCATTAAGAACATAACTATATATTTATAACTAGTTAATATAATTTTTATTATTATTTAATGTAAAGTATACTTTATAATAAAAAAATATTTTTGTATTAAAGTAATTATTATTTATATAACTTATATTTTTATCAAGTATATTAAAAAATATTTTTTTAATATTAAAATAAATATATTGATAATTGATTAAAATAATTTCTTAAATTAGATATATATTAATAAGTAAAAAAGTAGTAGTAATGTTTTTATTATAAAATATTAGTATATATTTTGCTTTAAAAAAGTATTTTTATCAGCTATTATTAATATTTTATATAATATATTATATGCTATATAAATAAATGTAACTTTAATATTTCTTAAATATAATTTATAGTTCTCGTTATCAAAAAAGAAATTATACTAATAAACTTTATATAAAATATATAAATATATTAATATGAATGAAATTCTATATGATGTATTCCTAATATTAGTAATATTTTCAATATTATTATAAGTCAAATTTATGATGTATATTCGAAATGTATACATAATATAATACAATATATAAGAAAATTATTCAAAATAAAGATATCAGTTATATACAAATAATTAAGTTATTTTAAAAAATTTTATTTTTTATTTAGAGTTAAAAATTTTTATATAAACATAAACTAACGTATTAGTAATACATTATTAATTAAATAAATAAACTTAAATAAGATGTATTAAATTCATTAATATTACGATAAATAAATTTTTATTTAGCAGCATGCTTGTAAGAATAATATTATTATAAATTGTACAATAAGTGATATAAGATGATATACAAAAATATTAAAAATGATATTCATCATCCATTATGGATGTTTTTATAAAAAACATTATTGATGAAAATAATAGTAATGTATTTTAGAGTTATTAAATGATTATGTATAATAATTTTCAATAAAACTATAATAATAAAAAGAAAAGTTAATAAGTAGTAAATTAACAAACATTATAGAGTACTTAAAGATCTTTAACATACAGTGCTATATCAAATTGTTTTTATAAAATTCTAAATTACATACATTTATATTACAATATAAGTATATATTATATGTATATAATATATATAAATTTTTATTATTCAAAAAATAATAGCATGTAAACAGTAATGAATATATTATTTAATTTTACATTCATAATGTTTATATACTATACTAAATATAGTAAATACAATTTTTAATTTGCTATTAATTTATTTTTTTAAAAAAAATAAAATATTACGAATACAAATAAGTTATTTCTTAATATAAAGATATTATTTTATGAAAGAGATTATTTAAGCGTATATTATTACCATAAATGCTACTTTAGTTAGTACCAATCCAATTACAGCAAAAAATTTATTGTTGTTATAAATACGACATTTCTTTTTTTGAATTTAAGTAAATTAATAAATATATTTTTTTCGATATCAAATCATGAGATGAAATAGCTTATCAACTAAATATTTTATATAATTTAAATGTAATTGATTTCACAACTGTATAATATCTAGTTTACAAGTGATTGATATTGATCATATATTCTCTAATATTAGTGTAATTAATAAACGTAAAAAGTTATTTTTTTGAATATTATTATCATAATAGTCTTATCATTATGGTCAAAACAACAATAATAATATTAAAATATCAAAGATCTAGAAATAAGATAGTCGCAGTTACAAGTGATATTTAAAATCTACATTATGTGCAAATTAATATAAAAATAAAATTTTTACTGCAATTTCCAAATGTTGATAACGCTTATCTATAACTTAACATAAGCCATATTTATGCTGTATTAGGTAATACACTAAATATATTGTATTTTATAATAAATTATTTATCATGGTTATTTTAAAGCAGTAGGAAATTATTTAACATCTAGGTAATATCTTATTATTTTTCTGAAAAATAGCGCATTATGTAACAAGTAAATCTATACTACAGAAATTACGTAATAATATTTACAGTAAAATATATGAAAATAATTTTATGTAGAAGATAAATAAAAAATAAGATAATTATACTTTATATATATAAAGTACTATTCAAAATATTTATTAAGTATTTATATATTTACAATATATTTTGTATATATCTAAAGTATGCATATTATATTCAATAACACATGATAATATAGTATATGAAATGCATCATATAAATGATCATGATTATAATAATATTATATTATTGATTGTAGCATTAAATTACTTGGCAAAATAGTATTTCATGAATTTAGTATATTTACATATCTACAATTATAAAGATGCAATAACTGTAATATGCTAAATATTTTACTTAAAATAAATCTTAATAAGTGATTTATAATCATGTATAATTATTGAATTATGCTATCATAAATAATTTTTATTATAAATAAATTTTTAAGAAAATATAACATGAAATATAATTATATTATGATTTTACATGTTAGCACTATTATACTTGAAGGCTCTAAAATAACATTATAGATTATTATTTATTAGATTCTTAAGTTGTCTAGTAATTAAAATAATTAGTAGCCTTATAAGATCTTATAGCAATTAAATTAGTTATTATACTACCTTTATTTTTAATTAGACTTATTAGCGATAGTTTTATCATGATATAAGTAACGTTTATATACTTTATTTTACTTATAATTTTAAAACTGTTATATAAGTATATATTTCTTATGCCCGCAATAATTGTAATTATTATGATGAATTTAGGTACTTATATTACAGAAATAACTTGTAAACTTGTTTATCATTAAAGCTATCTAAATATGATAGTTTATCTTCTCTTATCATACTATTTAGTATAAAAATAAATTTTACTTTCTCTAGAAAAGTAGTGCATTGTTAGTATACAATATACTTTTGTTTATTGTCATGGGCATTGCTAGATTAACTCATAAAGAATAAAAAAATGATTATTAGAAATATTTATATAATAAAATTTTGAATTGCAATTATTATAATAGACTTTAATTATTACCTTAACTTTAAGTTATATATTATATTTTTGAAAAAATATAAAAATAATATGATTAAATGTAAATATATTTATAAAAATTTTAATCATATTTTATATGTTATATGATATTAATATTATATATCAATTAAAGTAAAATAGTAGTTATAATAAAACTATTTATTTTTAGATAAATAAATTTACTGCGCTTTATTAATAATACTAGTCGGTTAATAATTTAATCGAATAGATGTTAGCTTACTAAAAAGTAATAAATTTGGATTTTGCCAATAATTTGGAATAGTATTTTAGAATTTTATTTATTGCCATATCTTATAGTGTTATAAGATATCATATTATTTTCCAATAAGTGTACGTTATATGAAAATAATATAGGATAATAACAGTGTGTATGTTAATTACTAGTAAAATTAAGGTATGTACTAACATATTAAGAATACTATTCTTCAAATATTGTTTTGATGATAATCAACACATTTATTATTAATAATTGATGCTTTAGAACTATTTATTCTAAAAAAATACTATATTTAATGAATTAATTTCTGTACTAGATCCTTAAATGATCTTATGAATCTTTAATATTTATTAAAGATCTAGTAAAATAATGAATGACAATGATTATTTTATATATAAATTTAGCTTTATGTAAAAATATAATTACCTATTAATCTTTAATTAATAAAAAATCTATTACAAATATAGTATACCTCAAACTATCATTAATTAATTACGAGATTTATTTAAAATATATATAAAATATTACTTACAATAATTATATATATTTATATAATTATTATTATTGCAATAATATGATAATCGTATAAAATATTATATATGAAATTTTTTAAAGGATTATAATAACTAATCATATATAAAATTATATAATTAGTTAATTGTTGTATAGATATCTTACTCAAGATATATTTAATATTATACTTCATATTAATATAAAAAATATGACGATTTAATCTATAATGAATAAAAATATTATTTTTTTACTTAAAAACTTTATTTAATGTTTTGCTTGCCACTAAATTTAGTTTTTCTTAATAGTAATTTCTTAGTCAATCTTAAAATTTTAAAAAATTACCATTAAATATAGCTGTTACATCATTCAAGTATCAATAAGCATTATATTTTTAAAAAATTTAAGAAAGAAAATAGCAATAAGAAATCATGTATCTTTTTGCATTTTATGTCAGATAAATAAGGTTTTATAATTTGTATTAAATATTATATATTTTATATATATACAATTAACATTAACGTTCCATAATTAATTAAATATTTTGTATTTAGTGGTAGTATGTAAATAACTAAAATTCATAATATAACTAATAAACTATATAAAATAACCAATATCATCTGAAGTATTTGTATTATAAAAAATAAATTATTAATATAACGTTATTTTTAGTAATACTTAAGATAAAAATATTTATTATATCTTATTTTATTATAGAGAAGATATTTTTTCAAAAAATCAAAAAATAATAATTAAATGTATTATCATATGAACTACTATAAAAATAATTTTTTATTATTTTTATATTCAGCGACAAACAATCATGCATTAACATGATTAGTCGATATATACGTTTTAGAGATGCAAGATAAATAATATACTTATAAATATTAACAAGCTATATATTATATATTTAGAATGATACTCTGTAATGAAATCTAGTTAGGTAAGTATTTGTGTATTACATGCAAGATGGTTATCTTTGTTGGTTTGAAAATAATTTTATATAAATATTTAAATATAACTACAACGATTTTTATATTTATTTAAAAAATAAAATTTATCATTAACAGTAGTTATATTATGACTGACAATATTATTTATTCATTAGAATAATTTTTAATTTTTTACTTAGTAAAATTTGTTCATAACATGAATTACTTCATTATATGATATATTCTATATATAATGAATATATTTAAAATATTTTTATAGATATTACTTTGAGTATATTTTAATGATTATTACTTAAATAATTTATTTAAGTTATTATAAATTATCTTAAAATAATTTTTACATATTTTCTTGCATAATTATTTTATAAAAATATATCAAATATTTTTTAAATATTTATGAATTTTAAATCTTTATGAATAAAGATTATTTATTAAAATAAATATTGATTATAAATATAAATTATATATAATGATTATTATTAATATGTTATTAATATTATAAACTAATTAAATAATATATATTATATCGAAATTATATCGAATTTATATTAATTTAATCTATATTATAGCATATAAATATAAAAATCTTGCAAAGATATATTAATATTCGATGATTTATATATATTATATTTCACTATGTAATATTAAAATTTTTATTATTAGATGTTTATCTTTATTTTTATTATTATCATGATAATATTTATTTATGTTTAATAAATTATTATTGGATATCATATATATCCATACAAATTATTTACAGTAAATAGTATAAAACAACAACTATAATATAGTTAATACAAGAGAACATTAATAATAACATTAGATATAATAGGTAACTAACTATCTAATAAGTAATGTAATTTAATGCTTATTTATTTAGTATAATATAGATTTTTGTCAAAAGTTATATTTATATTGCTATTATAAATAAATTATCATTTAATTTTAAAAAATTGACATATAATATAACAACAAATCAGTAAATACTTAAAATTTATTTTATGTTAAGAGGTTAATATTAATTAATTAAATATATTTAAAATATTTTATATATCAGTTTATTTACATAAAATAATATATCAAAAAATTTTTGTTAATAATTAAATAAGATATTAAAAGTAAATCTAACATATGATATAAAATTTTTTGATATTATTCTTTATAAAAAATAATTTATATATTACTTATTATAATACACAACTATAACTACAAAGATATTATATAAAAAATATTAATAATATATTATTAATATTATCTATATAATATAGTACATATAATTTTATATTTTAAATATTATTAAATACTATTTAAATTACTAATTATAGTTTAAAAAATTATTACATGAGTAATAATAATAAGTATTATATAAATTTATTTATATTTTAAATACTCTTTTAGTTTAAATTATTAAAATTTATAATTATTTATTTTATATTAATAAAATTCGTTATATATTAAAATAATGTATAATAATATTTATAGTCAATATATAACTACAATAGTATTGTGTATATTTTTAAGATTATATATATAATAATATCATAATAATTAATATTATATTATATTTATATATTATTGAATGTTATTTATATAAATACAGTATTATTACTTTAACATAAAAGTAATGATATATACTATATAAATAATTTATTTTATATTATAATTCACTATATTATTACTTTTTATAAAAATTTATGCAGGTTAATATCAATAATATTTATTATATTGTTACTTAATCTAAAAGATTTAGATATATTATGCTTAATTTTCGTTAAATATTAATTTAATAAAATATATAACTTTTAAAATATCTTATGTATTCTTTAAAAGAATAATAAAAATTAATTATGTATATTATCTTAATATAAATATTATACAAATAGTGTAAGCATAAATGATCAAATTTATTAGTTTAATAATATACTAAACATTGCTAGTATATAGTTATCATATGATACAATCATTATTTAAGAGATATATAACTATATATAGTTAAAAGTATTTATATTTTTTATAAACATATAATATTACTATACTATTATAGTAATAACATAACTATTCATTTATAATGATTATTCATAAACTTTGATAAATCATGATATTATAAATATAAAACTTATATTTACATAATAAAATAATAGATTTATTATCAATAAATTATATACATTCTAATTCTATAGAATAAATCAATAATAACAAAAAATATTAATGATGATGATAATGATAAAATAAAATTATATCTTAATAGTTATTATTTAATAATAATGTTTTTTATAAAAATTTTAAATAAATATATTAAGTCTATTTTAATATATGTTGTTATTTATTTTAAAAAAATTATCTTAATAAAGATTTAAAGTTTAATAAAATATTTTTTATAGTAAGCAAGCTCAGCTATTGATTCACGAATATCAACCAATGCTTGGTGAGTATTTTTTTTATGAAATCCTGATAAAATTTCTGGTTTCCAGCGATTTACTAGTTCTTTAACTGTGCTCACATCTAAGTAACGATAGTGAAAATATCTTTCTAAATTAGGCATATAATAAAATAAAAAACGACGATCTTGACCTACACTATTACCACAAATAGGAGAAACTCCTTCTGAAACCCATTGTCGTAAAAATAAAATATTTTTTTCTTCTGCATCTGATACATTGAAAAGACTATTTTTTACACGAGATATTAAACCACTATCAGTATGAGTACGAATATTCCATGAATCCATTAAAGCAAGATGTTGATCAGATTGGTAAATAGCAATTACTGGACCTTCTGCAAGAATATTTAAATACGAATCAGTTACCAATGTTGCAATTTCTATAATCTTATGAACTTTTGGATCTAGCCCTGTCATTTCTAAATCTATCCAAATTAAATTATTATTACTTATGTTCATTGTTATACTCTGTAATTTTTATGTATTGATAGTGTAAATTATTATTATCAGTACTAATTAATACTTATTAATCTTTGATTATTTTTTATATAATGATTGATATAGTGAATTATATTTTTTTAATATTATATTTTTAATACATTAGAAGGATAAATAATAAGTAAAAATATATTAAAAATAAATCACTAATACTGTAAGTAGTCTATTCACTGTATCTGTACTATAATTTTGATGAATTAAAAATAAATTATTCTTTATATAATAACCTGTAAAAGGTATTATTAATATTATGTTTGATAAAGATGCTCATACTAAAATATTAATAGTTTTGAGTATCGCTGTTATATCAATTACAATATTAAATTATGATTAACCAGTGATTATGTTATATGACATATTAGTAGATAACTGTATGTAAAAAAGTATTATCTATCTATGATAGATGTATATCAGTATTTACTTTTATTATATTTATAATAAATTAAAGATTATATTTATCAGTATTAATTCAATAGTAGTTATTTTGTATTAACTATAATTAATTTTATTAATTGATATTTAATAGTTTATGAAATTTTAACAATTAAACAATTAATAGTACTTAATAACATTTATTTACTATATGATAGAAAATGCGCTTTTATAGAGAAGACAATTAATATATAGCTCTTTGGATATCATATACTTATAATGTTGAATATAATATCAAATATATTACTAAATAAAAAATTCACTAATTATATAGTAATATATTATTGGTACATACGATATAAGCAAATACATTATTATGTAAATAATATTATTAAATTTCTTTTATCTTATTTTTCTCAATAAACTATTAAAACATTTTTTTAGAATAACATACTACAACAAAAATACATCTCTATCATTTTATATAAAGAGAAAATATTATTAATTTACATGGTCAATTAGATAACTTAGCTTATATCATGTTCATATAAAAAATCATGCTAGAATTTATAGAATTTAAAAAATATCTAGATTACTGTAATTTTCGTAATTATACATATTAAGATTATCCAAAATGCGTACTAAGTTAAGCAGTTATATATAGATACATTAGTCATCCATCTTTTAAAGCTATCGTTATATGAAAGTAAGAGCAATCTAAATGAGAAAAATAAAAAATATTTTTAATAAAAGATTTTTTTAAAAAAAATTTATACATTATTATTACATTATAAAAGAAAGAAATTAATTAATAATTAATTATACTATACTTGTACGTAAAAAAAATTTTTTATTAATTAATTAATATGTTAGAATATAGTATAAGATTGTTAGTTTTAGACACAGTATCAATTTTTATAATAACTGATACTGCATCTATTTATACTATTTTCTTAGCATTTATTATTTATTTCATGTACTTTAATATGCTATAAAAATTTTTTAAAAACATAAAAATTTTTTTTAAAGATTTATATAATATAAAAAATATTTCTATTATCTTAATAAAGATAGATGTAGTTTTATATTATATTATTTATTACTAATAATATAATAAAACGTAAATTATATATACTATATATTATTTGTATCTATTATTAATAACTTTTATTACAATAATTAATATAATTAAAAAAATATTATATTCGTTATTTATTAAAAATAAATAAAATATAAAAAAATAATTTAATAAATAAAGTACATTAAATACTTTATATATAAAAATGATATTTTATATATTTTTGCTAAAACATAATTATTAAAAAATACAAAGTACATAAAATCAAATATTTTCAGTAACTTAATCAATATTTAAAATATATAGTAATGTTATATAGATATATATCTTATATATTAATTTAATTATAAAAACTTAATTCTAAGTTAATAACCTTATTAATATTACTTTATAGATAATTTTTTAACAAAAGAATAATATTCCTTTTAAGGAAAAATTATTAATGATATTCTCATATATAATTAAAGTATCCTTAATATGTCGTAAAATTATATTTTTAATACATTTAAAGATTAAACAATTACAAAGTATACATTTATAATTATTTAATGTTTAAATATTATAATAACTAATATCATATCCAAAGTACATATAATATATAAATGTTTTTTATTTTTTAAAAAAAATCTACTTTTATAATAAAAAATATAAATGATAGCACTATCAACACTATTATTTATTTGAATCTACTAAAATATATTCTAAACCATTCATATATGGACGTAAAACTTTGGGTACTTGAATGCTACCGTCAGATTGTTGGTAATTTTCTAACACTGCTACCAAAGTACGTCCAACTGCCAAACCTGAACCATTCAGTGTATGAACAAAATGTATTTTTTTATCTATATTATTGCGATATCTAGCTTGCATGCGACGAGCTTGAAAAGATGACATATTAGAACATGAAGAAATTTCACGATAAGTATTTTGCGCAGGAATCCAAACTTCTAAATCATAAGTTTTGCTAGATCCAAAGCTCATTTCTTTACTACATAATAATATTTTTCGATATGGTAAATGTAATAACTGTAAAACTTTTTCAGCATGACTACTCAATTCTTCTAACGCATTCATAGAATTTTCTGGACGAACGATTTGAACTAACTCAACTTTTTCAAACTGATGCATACGAATTAGTCCATGTGTATCACGACCATAAGAACCTGCTTCAGAACGAAAACATGGCGTTTGTGCAATAATTTTGAGCGGAAGTAATTCTTCTGATAAAATTTTATTACTTACTAAATTTGTAATAGGTACTTCTGCAGTTGGAATTAATGCGTAAGTACTAGAAAGAGATCCTTTTTCTAGTGAGCATATATGGAATAAATCATCACCAAATTTTGGTAACTGTCCAGTACCATATAAAGCATCATAATTTACTAAATAAGGAACATAAGCTTCTACATATCCGTGTTTTTCAGTATGTAAATCTAACATAAATTGAGCAAGAGCACGATGCATACGTGCAATATAACCTTTCATAACAACAAATCGTGTTCCAGTAAGCTTGACTGCAGCTGCAAAATCTAATCCACCAATCATTTTTCCTAAGGTAACATGATCACGTACTGTAAAATCATAAACACGAGGTTTACCCCAACAACTAATTGTTAAATTTTTTTTATTTCCTGTTGGTACCGAATAATCTGGTATATTAGGAATAGACAAGGATACATGATGAATATCATTTAATAATTGTGATAACTTACATTTATCTATATTTAATTTTACTTTTAATTCATTAACTTCACGACAAAGTTTATCTACATTTTCTCCACGTGCTTTTATTAAACCAATAGATCTAGAACGAGCATTAATTTCTGCTTGCAGCATTTCGGTGTTCATTTGTAGTATTTTGCGTTGCTGTTCTTTCTGGCTAAAATAGTCAACATCCAATTTAAAACCTCTGCTTGCTAGCTTTTTAGCTACTAGTGCTAACTTATGACGCAATAAATTTGGATCTAGCATACGAATCCTCTTAATTCTTTATATTAAGAAAGTAGTTATTAACGGATACCGTTGTAAACAAGTATATTATGTATACTGCTGTTTATTTCAGGATAGCTTTAAATTAAATTATATTGATAATTAGTTAATCTCTTATAAAGAGATATAATATTTTGATCTTTATAAAAATTCTAGTATCTTTATTAAAAATTAATTTAATTATATTTTTTGTAAAATTTTTTATTATAAAATAATAAAGAATAAAGATTTTACTGTTTCAATAATTATTAATATTTAATTATATTAAAGTAGTGAATATCAGTTTAATAATAAATATCATAAATATGATTTTTATAGCAATTGATATTTAATATTTTACAGCAAACTTAATTAACTATATTGATATCATTATTAAAACTTAAAATTATAATAATTATTTAATTATAGTTAATTAAACGTTTGTATTATCACACATTTTCTATTGATAAAACTAAAATATTAAGTAAAATTACTTTTTAAGTAATTATGGGATAATAATAAACACTTTTAAAAAATATATATGCTAACTAAAGCTGTAATTAATTTATAACCTAAGAGAATTTAAATAAGTAAATTATTTAATTTTACATACTTATGCAATATAACTAATTATCTTGATGTTTATCTTTAATTTTACAGATGTTTTACTTATAATGATAGTTATTAATAAATAAAATAATTGTTACACATACTATTATTATAGTATATATACTATTACAGTATATTTTAATAAACTAAAATACACTGCATATAAAAAATTAGTTTTTTAGAATATATATATTGCTTCATACTATAAAATTATTTAATAATTTTTTATCTACTAGTAATAGAATTTTTTATTATTTTATTAACTATAATAATAGTAAATAGTATCTTAAATACTATTGAACTTATTAAGTTTTAATAGCTAACTTACATTATTTCTTGTTAATTGTCCTAAAAATTATATTTTTAATTATTAAATGGATTATATGTTATTAATATAACATTTGCATGATATTTAAAATATACAATATATAGCAATATATAAATAATATTAATATAATTATATTATATAAATTATATAATTTTTTATTAAAAAATATTTTATATATTATAGTTAAATGACTTATCAAGATTATCTTGTACTTAATAATTAATAATTGTGTAATTTTCTAAAATTAGAAACAATTAATATATGGAATATCATAGTAGAATAAATTTAATATTAATTAAAATTTAAAATAATATATTGTAATTTTTGTAGTATATGTTATTAATTACTACTGACAATATTAATGAAGTTTATATTAATTAAAATAATATTATAACTAAAATAATCATTACTAATTATAATGATGCATTGGTTTTTATTTTATGAATATATTATATTTTATAAAAAATATAATATATGAAATATATAAAAATATTATCTAACTAATAATATTGGTTATTATGCAATTATTTTACTTTTATAATAATTATTTAATATAATTCATTGTTATTATCTTATCAAGATATTTCTTAGTTGATACTGATAATAATATTGAGTATTTACTTAATTATAAGTATTTATTATTTTGTTATAAAATAAATTTACATAAAAAATAAAATATTTTTAATAGATGAATTAGTATGATATGTTAAGCATATTAAGCATAATACATATTATGTATTATTTTATATTTAGCACCATTACTTATATATAATACTAAAAATATTTCTTTAAAAAATATTTTTTATAATTGATTATTAATATAATAAAATATATCTTAGGAGAAATGTTTTATAAAACATTAAATGTATATATTACAAATTATAATAATTGTTTAATGATAATAATGTTAGCTTTATATTTTTGAAATATTTCATAAATCTATTTTATTATATAAAGTTAATAAATAATTATCGATGCACTGTAAAATATTAACTATAGTACTATTATGTTGTTTCTCTCATGAAAATAATATAGCATTATTGACGTTGATCATCTACCATAACTCCTGATGGTATTGAAAATTGAAATTTATTGATATTAGTGATAGTATATTTATGATTACTAAATATATAAATATTTCTTAAGCCATCTTGATTAACTGTAATCAAATTACTAATAATACCTATAGGTGAAATACTAATACTAAATGCTTTTAAATTATTGAGCTGATTATTTGGAGTTAGATAAAAACTATCATTAGTTTGATCTATGTGATATTGACTCCATGTATTGATATCATTGCGCATAATTAACATTAACGGTGTATTCTCAACACACTTATCTAACCATATAGCACTTACTTGTTCTACAAGAGGAGTGTAAAACCAAAGAGTTATACCATCTGAAATAAATATGCTTTCATCTGGTAAGTGGATGTGACAATGAAAAAGATTAGGACGTTGCACCCAAATATCACCTATATTACGTTGAACTAAAATACCATCTATAGTAGTTACTGTCTGTATAAAACTAGCATAAAAACTATTTATTTTATTTAAACGATTCTGTAATTCAATACTTGGTGAGGCTAAAACAATATTAAATATAAAGATCATTATTAGATAAAATATCAATAACATGTTTTTCATAATCTGATGTACCGGTTAGATATATAGCTAATTATTTTAAATAATCCTCAATATATTTGTATTGTATCATAAATAACACTATAATAATATTATTACGTAATTACTATAAATTAAGAAACATATATACACGGAATTACGAATAATTATTTTATTAATGTTAAAGTAATTAATATAAAATATTTTATGATATTTCAAAAACTAAATCACTAATGAATAATTAATATAATAAAATATAATTATTATTTTTAACTAATCTTTAAAAGATATTAAACTATAAAACAACTATCTAAATATATAAAAATAATTTTATATAACATATATTAATATCCTAAATATAATATTATAAAAAATTTATTTTTACTTGGTAAATTATTAATAAGAAATCAATTCTCATTGAGAACGTTTATTTTATGAAAAACATTAATTAACGTAGTAAATATAAAAAAATAACATTTTTTTTTCTTACTCCCCTTGAGGAGCGATTGGTTGCCCCCATTTAATAAGCAATAGTTTAAAAAGTAAAAAATATACATCTCAAAACGATATCGACCTTATTATAAAGGAGAACTATCAATGAATATTCGTCCATTGCACGATCGTGTCATTGTAAAGCGTCAAGAATTAGAACCTCAATCTGCTGGAGGAATTATTTTGACCGGTTCTGCAGCTGGCACTTCTACACGTGGAGAAATAGTCGCTGTAGGTAAAGGCCGTATTCTAGAAACTGGTGAAGTTAAACCACTAGATGTGAAAATTGGTGATACCATCATTTTTAATGATGGTTACAACGTTAAAAAAGAAAATATAGACCATGAAGAAGTATTAATTATGTCTGAAAGTGATATTTTAGCTGTAATTGAAAATTAGTAATAGCTTCTGATATATTAACAAGTTTTTTTTAACTAAATAATTAATTAAAAGGACAAAATATGGCCGCTAAAGATGTAAAATTTGGTAGCGACGCACGTATAAAAATGTTACGTGGTGTTAATATTTTAGCAGACGCAGTAAAAGTTACTTTAGGTCCTAAAGGGCGTAACGTAGTTCTAGATAAATCATTTGGAGCGCCAACAATTACAAAAGATGGTGTTTCTGTTGCTCGTGAAATAGAACTAGAAGATAAATTTGAAAACATGGGCGCACAAATGGTTAAAGAAGTTGCTTCTAAAGCTAGTGATGCTGCAGGTGATGGCACTACTACAGCAACAGTTTTAGCTCAGTCTATTGTTAATGAAGGATTAAAAGCTGTTGCTGCAGGCATGAACCCAATGGATTTAAAGCGCGGTATTGACAAAGCTGTCATTGCTGCAGTTGCAGAACTAAAAATATGTTCTATACCTTGTTCTGATTCTAAAGCAATAGCTCAAGTAGGCACTATATCTGCTAATTCTGACGAAACTGTGGGTCAATTAATTGCTGAAGCAATGGAAAAAGTTGGTAAAGAAGGTGTTATTACTGTTGAAGAAGGAAGTGGATTACAAGACGAACTAGATGTAGTAGAAGGTATGCAGTTTGATCGTGGCTATTTATCTCCATATTTCATTAATAAGCCAGATACTGCTTCTATAGAATTAGACAATCCTCTCATTTTATTAGCTGATAAAAAAATATCAAATATACGTGAGATGCTTCCACTATTAGAGTCTGTAGCAAAAGCAGGTAAACCACTACTAATTATAGCTGAAGATGTGGAAGGAGAAGCACTAGCAACATTAGTAGTAAATACAATGCGTGCTATTGTAAAAGTAGCCGCAGTAAAAGCTCCTGGTTTTGGTGATCGTCGTAATGCTATGTTACAGGATATTGCTACATTAACTGGTGGTACTGTAATTTCTAAAGAAATTGGTTTAGAATTAGAAAAAACAACTTTAGAAAATCTTGGTCAAGCTAAACGTGTTGTTATAAATAAAGATACAACTATTATTATTGATGGCATGGGTAATGAATCTGCAATTCAAGGACGAGTTAACCAATTACGTCAACAAATTAAAGATACTACATCTGATTATGATCGTGAAAAACTTCAAGAACGCGTAGCTAAATTAGCTGGTGGTGTTGCAGTTATTAAAGTAGGTGCTGCTACTGAAGTTGAGATGAAAGAGAAAAAAGCACGCGTTGAAGATGCGTTACATGCAACTCGTGCAGCTGTAGAAGAAGGAGTTGTTGCTGGTGGTGGTGTAGCCTTAATTCGTGTTGCTAAAAAAATATCTAACCTTAAAGGTGCTAATGAAGATCAAAATGTAGGTATTAAAGTTGCATTACGCGCTATGGAAGCGCCATTACGTCAAATTGTTATAAATGCTGGTGAAGAAGCTTCTGTCATTGCAAATAATGTCAAAGAAGGAGAAGCAGGATATGGTTATAATGCATACTCTGAAGAATATGGAGATATGATTACAATGGGTATTTTAGATCCAACCAAAGTTACTCGTTCTTCTTTACAATATGCTGCTTCTATAGCTGGTTTAATGATTACTACTGAATGTATGATTACCGATCTGCGTGATAATAAAGCAGATACAGGAGGAAACTCTAACGGTATGAATGGTATGAATGGTATGAATGGTATGAATGGTATGATGTAATTATTATATTATATATTTAATATATAATTATATTTCTTAGTAATGCATAAAACCTTCACCTAGAGGTGAAGGTTTTATGCATTTTTACCATTTTAACTATAATAATATTAATATAATTTTTGATTTTTCAGATATATATTTTTTAACAAACATAAAATATAACATATATATCATGATATACTTTATAGTATAAATAAATTATAAGATACATTAAAACATAAAAATGTTACATAAAATAACTATTTTAGTTGATATATCAAATATTATTATTTATTCAGATATATACGCAAAAATTATTATTAATAACGTCTATATTAACTGTAAATAAGTTATTATAAGTGATACACTGAAATCATAAATTAATACATAATATATCTTGAAAAGACTAAATTTTTTCAAAATAAAGTGAAATATCAGTCAATTTATCTATAAATTTTAAATATCTTCTGATTATTATCAAGATAATCCTACAATTCATAAAATATATTATGAATATAAAATAGATAATATAAATACTCAAGATAACAATCTTATTGATGTAAGATTGATTATATATTTTATGTAATTGCACTATATTTTTATATATGTACTAAAAATATTTTATATATAAATATTTATACCATAAAATATATTCTTTTATAAAAAAATTTTATGAATTATTAACTATTAATAAATATTATTTATAGATTATATCTATTAAAATATACAGGTAATATTATATATTAGTATGTAATTAATAATGTTTTTTTAACCAAATTAATAAAATTGAAATTGCAGCTGGAGTAATGCCAGCTATACGTGTAGCTTGACCAAGAGAATTTGGTTTATGTTTATTAAGTTTTGCAATTACTTCTTTAGATAATCCTCTAATCAATGAATAATCTAAAGTTATTGGTAGTAACATTTTTTCATTATGCAAATGTCTCTTAATTTCCTCTTGTTGACGTATAATATATCCTTGATATTTAATTTGAATTTCCACTTGTTCAGAAGCTTGATTGTCATTAAGTGTTGGAGAAAAACATGTTAATTTAGTTAATTTTTGATAATCTATTTCAGAACGACGTAATAATTCTTCGCCATTAGTTGCTCGTAATAAAGGTGTTTTTAATAATATATTTAAGTTAGTAATATCTTTAGAATCTGGATGAATCCAAGTATTGCGCAATCTTTGACGTTCTATCTCAATATGTTCTCTTTTTTTATTAAACTTTATCCAACGAATGTCTTCAATTAAGCCTAATTTACGACCAATATCAGTTAAACGTAAATCGGCATTATCTTCACGTAAAATTAGTCGATATTCAGCACGTGATGTAAACATACGATACGGTTCTTGTGTTCCAAATGTACACAAGTCATCTACTAATACTCCTAAATAAGCTTGATCACGTCGTGGTGACCAACCTTCTTCTTCTTTTACAAACAGTCCTGCATTAATTCCAGCTAATAATCCTTGTGCGGCAGCTTCTTCATAACCAGTAGTACCATTAATTTGTCCTGCAAAAAATAAACCTTGAATAATTTTACTTTCTAAAGTAGATTTTAAATCACGTGGATCAAAAAAATCATATTCAATAGCATACCCTGGACGGGTGATATGAGCTCTTTCCATTCCTTTTATTGAACGTATCATATGTATTTGTACATCAAATGGCAAACTAGTAGAAATACCATTTGGATATATTTCATTGCTAGTCAAACCTTCTGGTTCTAAAAAAATATGATATGCATTACGATCAGAAAAACGTATGACTTTGTCTTCAATAGAAGGACAATAACGTGGTCCAATACCTTGAATTATTCCAGAATACATAGGACTACGATGTAAATTGTTCCTGATTATTTCATGAGTATAAGTATTTGTATGTGTTATATAACATGGTACTTGTTCAGGATGTTGTGATACAGATCCTAAAAATGAAAACACAGGAATTGGATTATCACTATATTGTTTTGTTAATGCTGAAAAATTAATAGTTCTTGCGTCAATACGAGGTGGTGTTCCTGTTTTTAAACGACCAATGCGTAACGGTAATTCTTTTAAACGATTAGATAATGCTATTGCTGGTAAATCTCCGGCACGCCCACCACTATATTGATCTACACCAATATAAATTTTACCATTAAGAAAAGTACCAACAGTTAAAACTACTGCTTTTGCACGTAATTTTAAACCTATTTGAGTTACTACTCCTACAATAAGAAAATTTTCTATAATAAGATCTTCTACAGATTGTTGCATAATCATTAAGTTTTGTTGATTTTCTAAAGTATTTTTAATCTTTTGACGATATAAGATTCTATCTGCTTGAGCACGAGTAGCTCTTACGGCAGGACCTTTACTACTATTTAAAATTCTAAACTGAATACCACTATGATCAATTGCAATTGCCATTAATCCACCTAATGCATCACACTCTTTGACTAAATGACCTTTACCAATACCACCTATTGCAGGATTACAGGACATTTGTCCAAGAGTATCAATATTATGCGTAAGTAATAATGTTTTACAACCCATTCTAGACGATGCCATAGCAGCTTCTGTGCCTGCATGACCACCACCAATTATTATAACATCAAAAATATCTGAATAAAACATAATACTACACCTCATAAATAATTTAAGGCGATGAAATATTAATAATATATATGATAAAAGTATTATTTATTTAAATTTTAGTAAAAGTATAATAAATAATTTGTTATAAACATATACAAATATACCATGTATACATATATTACTATTCATGTGAGACAGATAGTAGAAAATATTTTCATAAATATTATATTAGTTTTATGTCTATAATTTATTATTATAATTTAATATTTATTCATAATTAATATAATCAATATATTCCATGTATGTTGTCTGTATAGTTCATAAAATTTATCTATTCAATAAATAATACAATTATATTTTTATATATAAAGTAACTGTAATAAATCTAACTAATTTGTTATTTATTACAATAAAAATAATTTTGTAATACTTTGTTATTGTAAATAATGCGTAACAAAATAAGTTATGATTAATTTTTTTTATTTTTTAAAAAATTATAAAAGATTTGATAATACACACTTAATATAGTGAGAATAGATATTCTAAATATAATATCTTTAGTTCTTGATATTTAATATATAATAAAAATCAATATTTGTTTTAACAAGATGATAATATTCATTAATATTTTTATTCTTTAAAATAATATTATTAATTAAAATATTATCTCAATAAATATAAAAATTTTATCTAAAAATTATTTAATAAAAAGTTAGAGGATTATTTTGTATAATATTATTTTTTTAGTATCTTTATATTCATTAACTGATACTTTTAAATATAATGTTTAGAATGTTAATTAGCTGAAATAAATAAAATATTGTGTATTTCAATGTAAAATATAAATTTTATTTTTAATATGTAAGTTATTTGATAACTATTATAGTTTTTATACAAAATAGTAAAATAAATTTAGGATGAATTTAATAAGTACTAATTATAAGAATAAATAAATATTTTACTACTATAGAATACAAACCATATAATGATATATATATTTCTATTATATATTTAATAATATATATTATCATAAATAATGATTATACATCATTGCTGATAATATATAAATTATATTGTAATATATTAAGTATATATTTTTATCTTAGTTATATTACATAAATTAAAATATTAACTATAACTACGATAAACATACTTGAATATTAATAATATATTAAATAATATACTATATAAAAATTTTTATATATATCTATTTAGATTACTTCTACAAATATTTTTTAAAAAAATAATATATTTAATATATTACGAATTCTTGTATATAGGTAAAATTTATATAACATATATTATATCTAATAATGTATATCGGTATTTTAGAAAAAATAAAATATAATTAATTTAAAATATTATGTTATGATGAGAAATCATTTTATTTTATTATATTTAATTAAATGTATTTTCAATAACTAAATTTTAGTTATAAAAAATATTTTTTAAAGTAAAATTATTAGAAAATATAAAGTTTATATCACATAAAAATATATAATATATTTTATCCTTAAATCAAGGTAAACTAAAATTACCTAATATTTATTATATATAATTAATGTTGCTTTTGTTATGCATTACTTTGAACACATTTCACTGTAATTATTAAAAATAAAATGCTACATATAACATGAATTCTATTCTAGAATAACTAGATGTATATCAATAAAAATAATTATTTTAAATACAGTAGATATATCATATTTCTTTTTTATATAAAATATTTGTAATACAGATATTATGTGATTCATTTTATTACAAGTTTACCAATATAAGGTAAATGACGATAATGTTGAGCGTAGTCAATACCAAAGCCAACAACAAATTCATTCGAAATAACAAAACCAACATATTTAATAGAAACATTAACTTCTCGACAACTTGGCTTATCTAGTAATGTGCAAATTGCTAAAGATCTAGGTCCTCGCATACTTAATAGTTTATACACTTTGCTCAAAGTATGACCTGAATCAACAATATCTTCTATGAGAATGACATTCTTACCATAAATATCTTGCTCCAAATCTTTTAATATTTTTATATCTCGTGTACTACGCATATGATTACCATAACTAGAAACAGTCAAAAAATCTACTTCATGAGGTAAGTAAATTTGACGACAGATATCAGCTATAAAAATAAAGGAACCACGTAGCAAACCAATTAAAATCATTTTATCATCACTATGACAATAATCCGCTGAAATTGTACGTCCAAGATCAGCAATGCGTTGATGCAGTATTTGTGCAGAAATCATGACTTCAAGTCTATGTTGCATTGCTAATATACCTTCCAGTAAGTATTATAAATGATTTTTTTGTTTTTATTTTAAGTATAATAATAACGTTAAAATTGATTTTATATAAAATACTAATAATACTTATTGTGAAATAATTTATGTATAATAATGCAAGATATATAGAATATATCAAAGATATAAAATATCATTATTAGTATAGTGATATTTTTTATAAAAATATATTATGAATTATAATTATAGAAAGCTTAACTTCATTAATTCTTTAAAAAGGCATTTAATAATATTCTTATAAAGATATTTGTTATTATTCAATATATTAATTAAATTAAATATAATTTTTATTAAAAAAATTATTATATCAATAAATACTTTAAATTTATCATAATATTTATTATTAAAATAAATTTTTCAAAAAAAATAATCTTATATTTTTTTGGAAAAATTATTATTACTGTAATAATATTAAAAAATATTATATTTTTTAATAAATTTTTGATACATTACTATTGAGTCATACCTATTTTAATAAAATTATTTTTAGATAATTAAACTTTAAATTAAATTAAATAACTTAATAATATTATATATATGTAATATTAATATATTTCATTATAGAATGATAATTTCTGCAGAATATTCTACATATCTTATAACATAACTAAATATAATTTTTATTAATATTAATTTTAGTAAATAAATAATTTATTAATTCTATATTGATAATTTTTTAAGATATGTAAAATTAAAAAATAATATTATATAATATATAAAATTATATTAAATAATACTTGATATCTTAAAAAATACATAATAATAAATACATAGAATATATAAAAATATTTTTATTTTACTAAAATTCAAAAAATATTTAAAATATATATTTTAACATCATATATTATAGAATAATATTTTTATTATTACTATCTAACAATAATCTTATGAAATATATATCTTAAATTATTTTATTAGTATTAGATAAGTAAAATCATGATTTTTATAAAAAATGAATTTATAAAATCATTAAAATAATACAAAAATCAATAAAATATTAATTATATATTTTATTATTTCAATGTCTATACATAGACTCTATTTTTTGTTGGTTATACTCTTGCAGGAATCATAAATTGTACCTAATTTATTAAATATTCAGTATTAAAAAAATATTTTTAATACGATACGTAATTATATTAATTAATATTTATATTACAGGAGAAATTAAAAGTAATATTCGTCTATTACATGATCATGTTGTAATCAAACGTCAAGATGTAGACACGAAATCTACTAGTGGTATAGTATTAACTCGTGCTGCAGCAAATAAATCTACTCGTGGATTAATTATTGCAGTAGGTAAAGGTCGTATTTTAGAAAATAGTCAAGTCAAACCATTAGAAGTGCAGGCAGGTAATATAGTTATTTTTAACAATAGTTATAGTATAAAAATAGAAAATATTGATAATGAAGAATTGTTAATCATATTAGAAAGCGATATATTAGCTATACTAGATACTTAAGAAAGTTTATTTTTTACTAGATGTATGTTAGTATTTACTAAATACGTTTAAAGGAAAACAAAATAACAGCTAAAAATATAAAATTTAGTAATTCTGTACGTGTGAACATGTTACGTGATGTTAATATTTTAGCAAATATAGTAAAAATAACATTAGGACTTAAAAGACGTAATGTTATTTTAGATAAATCCTTTGGATCTCCGATTATAATAAAAGATGGTATTACTGTTGCTCATGAAATAGTATTAAAAAAATAAATTTAAAAACATGGGCTCTCAAATCATTACAGAGGTGCATCAAAAGTTAACGATGCTGTAGGTGATGGAATTACTACTGCAACTATTTTAGCTTAAGCTATAGTGAATAAAGGATTCAAAGCGGTTGTGTAGCTGGTATGAATCTCATGAATCTCAAACGTGGTATTGATAAAGCGGTAATTACTGCAGTTAAAAAACTAAAAATTATCTATATATACCTTGTTTAGATTACAAAACCATTATTCAAGTAGGTAGTATTTCTGCTAATTCAGAAGAAATAGTGGGTAAGTTAATTGCTCAAGCAATAGAAAAAGTAGGTAAAGAAAAAATCCTTATTGTTGAACAAAGCTAATAGATTGCAAAACATCTTTAGATGTAGTAGAAGGTATGCAATTTGATTGTGGTTACCTGTCTCCATTTTTTATAAACCAACCAAATGCTGGTTTTATTAAACTTAACAATCCTTGTATTTTATTAACTGATAAAAAAATATCAAATATCCGTCAATTACTTCCAATTTTAGAAATTATTACTAAATCCAACTAATCTTTATTAATTATAGCAAAAGATCTTGAAGAAGCTCTAGTAACACTTGTAGTACATACAATGCGTTCTATTGTTAAAGTAGCTATAGTGAAAGCACCTGATGTTAGCAATAGTTCTAAATATATGTTACAAGATATTACTACCTTAACTAGAGGTATTGTTATTTCTCAAGAAATGGAATTAGAGTTAACAAAGTAACTTTAGATAATTTTGGGAAAGCTAAGCGTATTATTATAAGTCAAGATACTACAATAATTATTGATGGTATGGGTAATACATGTGATTTCCAAAGACGTATTTATTAAATTCGTCAATAAATTAAAGATACTGCTTCTGATTATGATTGTAAAAAATTTCAAGAGCATATAGCTAAATTATCTAGTGGTGTTGCAGTTATTAAAGTAGGTGTTGCCACCAAAGTTCAGATGAAAGAGAAAAAGTACGCGTTCAAGATGCTTTAAACGCAAAACATGCAGCAGTGGAAAAAAGTGTAGTTCCTTGTGGCGCGTAGCTTTAATTCGTGTTGCTCAAGCAATATCTATGCTTCAAGGTTCTAACGAAGACCAAAATATGGATATTAAAGTTGTATTACGTATTATGGAAGCACCATTACGTCAAATTGTTATGAATTCTAGTAAAGAAGCTTCGATTATAGCTAATAACATTAAACACAGTAAAAAACTATGGTTATAATGAGTATACTAAAAAGTATGGCGATATGATATCAATGAGTATTTTAGATCCTACTAAAGTAACTCGTTCTTCATTACAGTATGCTGTATTTATTGCTAATTTGATGATTACTACCGAATGTATGATTACTGATTTACAGTATTATAAAGTAGATCTTAAGTCTTCTAATAAAAGAAATAACATAACATAATATGTTTTATTATAAAAGTTAGATTTAGTAATATTATTACATAAGAATATTATAAAATGTCGTTATCTAATGATTATTACTCCCCATTAAGGGGTAATAATTTATTTTATAGTTATAATGATTTTTAAGTATTTGTTTTTTAATAACTATAAAATTGCTATATGCACAAAATAATATTTATATTATAACTACTATAGACTAATTTATTTAAAATAATCTAAATATTATTTAATATAAATTTTATAATTTCTCTAAAATAAATGTTTAATTTAGAATTTATATTAAATACTTTTCTCAAAATTTATGTTTTAATATTATTCATATAATAATTAGGTTATTTATTTTTCAAGAAAAATATATTCTATTTTATAGAATACTGGATATAATATAAATATCTAAGAATCTTTATAACTAAATTTAAAATCATTTTAATACTTTATTTCATCATAAATTATAAATAAATAATAATATTATATAAATACAGTTATGTTTACTACTTGGTTGGTAAATGATTAATTATTAAAAATATATATAAACTTAAAAATATTTAATATACTTATAAAAATTATAACATAATTTTATACATATCTTTATGAAGTAAAGTGCATAAAATACATATTTAATATGCGTATAAAATCTTATCATTTTATCACTACATAATAACGTTAAATATTTTTATTCTGCAATGAATTAATTTCTATTGTTATATACAAAATACTCTGTATCACGCATTTTAATATAAACAATAATATTACCTAATATTTATTTTTATTATTTTAATAATATCCATATTAAATATATATAGTATATAAAATATATTATTATATAATAATATATTCAGATATAATTATAAAAATTTTTTGTAAACTAAGTATAGTTGTATTTTAAAATAATAAAAATTATTTTATTATCATCTAATATATTTTAGATACTTTAATAAGTAGTAGATTATTTATTTTTAATAATATATAAAACATTATTATATAATTAATTATGTATTATATGAGATACAATAATTAAAATAATATTATTAATATTACTTAACATGTTCTTCTAAATATCGTTGTGCATCTAATGCTGCCATGCAACCAGTACTTGCTGAAGTTATTGCCTGACGATATACGCTGTCCATAACATCCCCTGCAGCAAATACACCGGGAATATTTGTTTGAGTGGTATTACCTTTACAACCATGATTTACTGTAATATATCCATTTTTAAGATGCAATTGTTTTTCAAAAATAGCCGTATTAGGTTTATGTCCAATAGCTATAAATACACCATTAACGCTGATTGTTTCTATTTTATCACTATTAGTTGCCTTTAAACGTAGACCATTAACCCCTATAGTATTACCTAATACTTCATCTAATATACGGTTAGTATGTAGCACAATATTACTATTTATCACTTTATCCATCATGCGTTTTAAAAGAATTTTTTCAGCGCGAAAAATATCACTTCTATGTATTAAATGTACTGTAGATGCTAAATTAGATAAATATAATGCCTCTTCAATAGCAGTATTACCACCTCCAATGACAGCTACTGCTTGATGACGATAAAAAAAACCATCACAAGTAGCACATGTAGAAACACCATAACCTTTAAATTTTTCCTCAGAAGGTAGTCCAAGATACTTGGCAGTTGCACCAGTTGCTATAATTAATGCATCACAACTGTATTCTCGTGATTCTCCTAATAAATAAAAAGGTCTAATTTGTAGATTAACTTGTTCAATATTATCTAAAATTATATTAGTATTAAATTTTTTTGCATGTATGTACATACGCTTCATTAAGATAGGTCCTGTTAGTCCTTGTGGATCACCAGGCCAATTTTCTACTTCAGTAGTTTTCATTAATTGACCTCCTTTCTCAACGCCGGTAATTAATAATGGATTTAGATTAGCTCGTGCTGAATAAATAGCAGCTGTATATCCAGCAGGACCTGAACCTAAAATAATAATTTTAGTATGTTGAACTGTTATCATAAATTCCTCGTATATCTTTTATACAACACTTAATAAAGTTTATCTATATTAATTCTTTAATAATATATATAGTATTATATGTAAATATAACTGATAATATTAAATATTTAAGTTATCAAAAAATTAATTTTATATTTATATTTTATCTATAAAAAAAGATTGTATTATTTTTTTGATCTATATATAACTTAAATAATAATTTTACATGAAATAATTTTTCTGAGTTATTTGAATATTACTATATTTTTAATTATTAAATAATATGTTTATATTTTGTTTATATATATCTTATTTTAATTAATATAATTATTTTAGCAGGATAAATGCTTTAAAGAATATTTATATTCATATATTTATAGTATATTATATATATTTTTTTATGTTTTGAATAAATAAAAAATCTTATTTATTATGTCATAATAATTATTAAAATAGATACAATACAAACAAACATAAAAAGTAATTTTAATAAATACAGTTTATTAAGATAATAATATGTTTTTAAAATATTTCAAAATACATTTTTATATTTAAAATATTCAATACGTAGTTTTTTATTATTAAAATCATGATATAATCTTATTATTATAAATAAATCAATAAAATATAATTTATATATTAAATATATTTTATATAGATTTATCGTAATGTTTATTAATTTAATAGTATTAATACACTTTGTGTATAAAACAGTATTTAATAAAACTGTTTTTTAAAATAGTTAAAAAACAATATAAACAAATTATATGTAAACATATAAAGATTTTTAGATGATATATTACTACTCAAAATTTCTGTATCTTTCCATAAATAACAAAGAAATTCATATATTTAAACACTAATCTTATAAAGTTCATGCTTGTATATTCACTATTTTAAATATATTGAATGAAAATTTATAAATGATCTTAATTTTTAGGTATTATTAGCATATGTATAAGTAATGCTATTGCAATAATTTAAATATTAATTTTTTAAAAAAAATAATTACTTATTGTTAAATATTAAATAACATAATTATTATGTACTTTGATTATTTTTAATAAAATATAATTAATAATCTCAATGTATCTATTATTTAATTGATAAATAACATACTATATAGATATATAGTATGTTTTTAAATATTTTATCACACAAAAATAATTTAATAATAAAAGACATTATTATAAGTATAACATTAATACAAGTTTACTAATATTGTGTATATTAAAATGTTTATTTATTATAAAAATATTAACTATTGAATAGTTAGTTATTTTATGCGCTATATTATTTTTAATAAATTTTAAATTTATAATAATTCTTATTAAAGAAATTAAAATATTATATAAAATAAAAGGATTATTACATTGCACCAAAAATATGTAGATAATAAAAAGAGTATTTTTAAAAAAAATAATAATCAACATTTAATATATCAAATATTGCAAATTATAGGAGCATTATTTTCTATATATTTTATGATTGCATTACTAAGTTTTAATCCTTCTGATCCTAGTTGGCTGCAAATATCTGATAAAACATTTATTAATAATATAGGTGGACTATTAGGATCATGGTTATCTGATACTGTTTTTTGTATTTTTGGGCTTATAGGATATTGTATTCCACCCTGCATATTTATTTTATGTTATTTTTCCAAGTATAAGTATAATAATAGTAGTTATATCAATTATTATGCTATATCAATTAAAATAATTAGTATGTTTTTATTCATATTATCTTCCTGTGGTTTAATTACGTTAATAACAACAAGTAACCTGGATTATTTTCCTTTAGGGGGCATAGTTGGGGGGTTATTAAGTTATTATTTACTTACTACATTTGGTGCTAATAATATTATTGGTAGTATCTTTTTTTTATTAGGTATATGGTTTATAAGTTTTATCTTGTTTACTGGATCGTCATGGCTAATTTTTTTAAAAAATAGGTTTTTTGCGTAGCAAGATAATCTTGATAAGTAATTATTTATGTAATATTTATAATCATTTTTTTAAAAAATAACATCTTATTTATTAAAAAATAATTTAATTATTTTATCATTTAGAAAACAATAAGATATATCTTATCATATATAATAAATATTAAAAAATTAATTTGTTAGTTATATATAAAAATATTAATTTAATATTTTTAGTACTTATTAAAGAAAAACCTATAAAAATTTATATATAACATCTTTTACAAGAAATACCTATAATATTAATGTATTAAAATAAATTTTTATGTCTATTTTTTAATAAAGTCTATCAATCAACAATAAATAAGTACTAAATTAATATTAGTACTTTAAATTTTAATTATTTTATATTTAATAGTTTAAAAATTAAAATTAAGAACATTATTATATAATGTATTACTTTGTATGAAACAATATAACACGTTACATTACTATATAAGTAATCATAATAACATTATGATATATAACTAAATAAAAAATTGTATCCTAATATTTTTATGTAGAATTAATTATTATATCATGTCTTGTTGAAAAATATTTTTTATTTAAGATATACATAATTAAAAAAATTATATTCTATACTCACACAGACTTACATAAAATATTTATTATATTAATTTAATAGTAAGAATAAATATATAATATATCATGTAGATTAATTTTATAGAATATAATAATTTAAATATTAAACAATATTATTTTATTTTGTTATAAAATTAATAATTATTAATTAATCAATGTTATTTTTAATAAGATTATTAATATAATGATTTTATTTTTATGTATATAATATTTCTTATTTGTCTTGTTTAGATAAGTATAAACAATAATCATTATTTTTTGTATTAATCTTATTTATTAAAAGTATTTTGAATATATATAAATACATTAAGTTATTTTTTTATTTTATTAAATATTCTGAATACTTAATATTATTAAATAAATAAAAAATATTATATACTTACTATTGTTAAAACATTAACTATAAGATTATTCAAATTATTAATATTATTTATTAATATATAGTATATTTTATTGATTTGTTTTACTGTATCTTACTTAGTAAGATAGCAAAGTATTTATAAAAAATAATATACAATATTGATAATACAGAGATATTATTGTTGTAACTTAATGATTAATATATTAATATATTAATTTATAAAATCCCGCATATAATATATTGATATATAAACTTATAAAGCTCATATTTTTGACTAAAAAATAATATTATACAATAACTTTAATAAGTTAGTATTTATTATATATATTATATGTATTAATTATATATGTATATATATAATATTACATATACATTTCTATTAAAAATCTGTGTAATAATGATTATATTTTATGCTTTATAAATTTGATCAATCATTATTAAGGACAAACAACACATATATTATAAATTTATAAAATAGCATATAAGTAATAAAATAAATAATTAAGTCTTATTACTAGTAAGTAATAATTATTATCAATATAAAAATATTTTTATTAAATACATTATTTCATACGTATAAGGAGAAAAAATGTTACCATCTGCAAATTGGTTAGGATTGAGTTATTTTACCTATTTTTTCTCTTTTGGTATATTTCTTCCTTTCTGGAGTGTATGGCTACAAGGAGAACACATTTCTTCAGAAAAAATTGGTATATTATTAGGCGCAGGAATGATATCTCGTTTTATAGGTAGTCTATTTATGGCACCAATTGTTAAAAAAAATTCTCAATTAATTATCGCTATTCGTATTCTAGCTTTATTTACTTTAATTTTTTCTATAACATTTTCATTTTGTAGTATCTGGTTGTGGTTGTTATTAATAATATCTGGATTTAGTTTATTTTATGGACCTTTAATCCCATTAACTGATGCATTAGCAGCTACTTGGCAACATCAGATTGGCTTAGATTACGGAAAAGTTCGTTTATGGGGATCAATGGCTTTTATTCTTGGATCGGCAGTTACTGGCAAAATAGTAAATATTTTTAATCATCAAGCTATTATGTATTTTTTATGGGCTTCATTAGCAATGATGTTGCTTGGTATGTTATTACGTCCTCAACATATGCCTAAAGATTCACTACAAGAAAACAATGTACCACATACTACAAAATGGAAAATTTTATTAACAGAATCTTCGGTATGGCGTTTTTTATTATGTACTTCTTTGCAGCAAGGCGCACATGCTGGTTATTATGGTTTTAGCACGATTTATTGGCAAGCAGCAGGATATTCTGCATCAGTAGTAGGTTATTTATGGGCATTAGGTGTTGTAGCTGAAGTTATTATTTTTGCGCTTAGTAAGCGCTTATTTTGCAATTTATCAGTATCTCGTTTATTACTGATATCATGTATTTGTGCTGTTATTCGCTGGACTTTAATGGGTACTACAACCACATTACTTGGATTAATTTGTATGCAGATATTACATGCTGGTTCGTTTACTATTTGTCATATTGCAGCTATGCGTTTTATTGCAGCCCGACAAGGTGGAGATGTTATCCGCTTACAAGCAATTTATTCTGCACTTGGCATGGGTGGAAGTGTAGCTATTATGACTATCGTGTCTGGTTTTTTATTTCAAAAATATCAGGGTAATATTTTTTATGTTATGGCTTTAGTCGTATTACCAGTTTTGTTCTTTAGAACTAAAATAAAGTAGTGATATTTAAAGTCATTAGATAATATTTAAAAGTATTATTGTATTTAAGATAATATAATATTATTTTAAATTATTACAATTTTTATAAAAGTTTAACTATAAATTTATTAAGAGCTATATTATATAAACTAATCATAGCTCTTAATAATTTATTATTTGCTTATTATATCTTTTTAGTAATTATATATATTTAATATAAAAGATAAAATTTTAATGTCAAAATAAAATTAAAATTATATGTTAACATATAAAACGTATATTATATATTATACAATATTAATTTTAATATAAAACAGTATAACTGTACATATTAATTTTATTAAAGTAATAATATATTTATTTTAAAAAATATCTTATAGTATATTATTGAAGACATAACATAAAAATATGTACATAATATTTATTATTGTTCACTATTATTAAAATAATAATAATAATATATCTCTTTATGATTCAATGTTAGTAATAATTATATGATATTGTATTGCTACATTAGTAAAATTAATTTATGGATTATAAATAAATTAAATCATTTAGGTTTATTAATGTAATTGATTATAATAATAATTATATCAATAGTCTCTATTACAATATATTAAGATAAAATAATTATATATATTATAGAAAATAATAAAATTTATTATTGAGAATATTTAATTTTATTAAAAATTGTTGTTTTATATAATAAAAATTATTTATTTAAATAATATGTATTAAAATTTTTATAAAGATTATACTTAACTATGTTAATATATATAATATAGATTTTAATTAAAAAGATAAATTTAATAATTAAATATATACTATATAATAAACTTATTTTAATCATTAAAAATTTAAATTATTTTAATAATATTAAGTTTATTGCAATAAATGATTTAATCATTATAACAATTTTTATAAAAATATATTATTTAACTTTTCCATAAAATTATATTATTTATAGATTTAATTATTCATTAAAAATAAAACAATTTATTATAATCAATGTTATATAGTTTATATTTTAAACAGTGTAAAACTGTAGCTTCTATAATTATTTATGGTTTAATTATTTATTAATAATTTAAAATATTCTTGTAAATTCAATATTACTATTTTGGATAAAAAATATCTCCAATTATTCAGTAATAATAGTTATAATGATTTACTATTAATATAGTAAATATCTTATATAAATATATCAATTATTTTTAATATTTATTTTTTAAATTTAAATAATTTATAAAAATACAATATGTTAAATCATATTCAACATATAAAAAAATTTTTTCTATCAAAAAATAATAATATTTTTTTAAAAAAATTAATATTAATAATAATTTTTCAATATTATTTACTAAATATTAAGTTAATTTAAATTATAACAAAAATTATATTTTTTAAAATATGATATTATTTTATATGATTGTGTAATAGTAATAAATATATCATGATTGTTTATATAATACATGAATAGTCTAAAAGACTATATAATAGTAACATATAGTAAGATATTTGCTCTATAATAAAATTACTTAATATTAGCATTATTAATAAATAATATTGTATGATTTATAATATAAAAAAATATTATTTATATTTTTTAACATAGCAATTATGTATGAGTTAGTAAAAGATTACCAACTTAAAAAGTAATTAATAATTATTAATATGATTTATTTAAAAAATCAAATGAACTAAAGTAGTAATCTTATAAATAATATTAGAAGATTATTTTATTGTAACTGATTAATTTTTAAAAAAATATATTTTGATCATCATCATATATCGTTATTAATATAATAAATCCATAAAAATTTTTTATTATATTATTAATAATATCAAGTATTATTTGCTTATTAAATAACTTTATATTTTATATAGCTACCTTAAACTTGGTATGAATTATATTTTTAGTGCTAATAAATAGTTAATAGTATATATTTATTTTATATAATATGAATATGTAAATATAAATAATCACATGATAGTATAAAATATTACCTTTTTATAATTAGTATTTATTCATATAAGAATAGTTAAAAAATGTAAAAAATATAACAAATTTTATTAGATAATATATACAAGTATAATTAAATATATGATAATATTAATAAAATCATAAAAAATTTTTATTATTTTAATACAAACAATTAGTATCATTTAATCTTTATTAAAAACATAATAGATAAAATAATTATTAATATATTTAAAATTATTTCATATAAAATTTATGTATATTTTTATAATTTTATATAACATATCAAATGTTAATTAAAAAAATATTTAGTATGACTTAAAAAAGTACTGATATTTTACATGTTTGATTAATAATATAAAAGTTAATATTTAATATGATATTTTATTTTTATCTTTCTGCTTAAAAGATTATATTTATATGTTAAACTAACAATTAGTTATCAATTAGTCTTACTATAATAATCTTACTTAAGAAAATAGCTTAAAATAATATTTTTATTATATTGATATAAGAAAAATTCATCTATAATAAATAAAAATTATATATAGAGCATTAATTATATAGAAGCAATAATACTTGTTAAGTGAGATCCGTATTAAAAAGTAATAATCATGAAATAAAATAATATATGAAAAAAATAGATATACAATCTACAATGCAAGACAAAGAAAATTATACAAATAAAAAAAATTTTTTTGCCTATTTTAAAAGTAAATTTTTAAAAAGCAAAAAAAATATCGGTTATGGATTTTTAAAATTCTTACAGGGTAAAAAAATAGATGATAATTTATTTAAATCATTAGAAGAACAATTATTAATTGCAGATGTAGGCATAAAAACAACTAATAAAATACTTTTATCCTTAACAGAACATGCTAGTCATCAAGATTTAACAAGTGCTGAATTATTATATAGTAAGTTAAAAGAAAACATGAGTAATATTTTAACTACTGTTAATCAATCATTAGATCTAAGTTATTATTCACCATTTGTTATTTTAATGGTTGGCGTTAATGGAGTAGGAAAAACTACTAATATTGGTAAATTAGCTTATCATTTTCAATCTCAAGGTAAATCTGTTATGTTAGCTGCAGGTGATACTTTCCGTGCAGCAGCAATAGAACAACTACAAATATGGGGGAAATTAAATCATATTCCAGTAATTGCACAATCTACTGGAGCTGATTGTGCTGCTGTTATTTTTGATGCTATGCAAGCAGCTAAAGCTAGAAAAATTGATGTTTTATTGGCCGATACCTCTGGGCGTTTACATAATAAAATACATTTAATGGAAGAGTTAAATAAAATAGTACGTGTCATAAAAAAAATAGATAAAGATGCACCACATGAAATTATGCTAACTCTAGATGCAAATACTGGACAAAATGCTATTAATCAAACTAAATTGTTTAATCAAGCAATTGGTCTGACTGGTATTACGTTAACTAAAATCGACGGTACTGCAAAAGGAGGAATTATTTTTTCTGTTGCAGATCAATTTGGAATTCCAATACGTTATATTGGATTTGGCGAAGGAATAAAAGATTTGAAGCCATTTGAAGCTAATAATTTTATTGAAGAATTATTTTTCTGTAAAGATTAATAATAATACTAAATATATAAGTAATATGTCAATATTCTTTTAATGAATAATAATTCTGCTTATCTTTTAACAAGATATATATATTTTTTTATAAAAAATATAACTAGTTATTAAAATTATTAATTATAGATATATTTAAATAAAAATCATACAAATAGAACATTTATTATTTTAAATAGTAATATTTATTTTAATTTAATAGTTTTTTATTAAAAATAAAATATTTTTTATTTGATATTCAATAAAATTATATAATACTAAATAAGTACATAAAAATTAAATTTATTTTTTATTTATGAAGTATTAATATGTAATCATTATTATGTACTATCGTTATATAAAATAAATTATTACTTATTAGTAAATAAGTAATGATATATGTTATAAGCAAAATATACTGATTATATTTTATCAAAATAATCATTGTTTGTAGCGGATATAACTTTACTAAAATGTATAGGAATAAATTTTAGATATTTCAATAGTTAAATATTATTATTACTTTTAATAAAAAATTCCATATACATAGATTTTATTTGTAATATATGAAACATTATTTTAATAATACTTATTAGTTATTACAAAATAAAAAATTATAATTTATTGTTAAATTAATTATTATTATAGTATTATTGATCAAACATAATATTTCATCACTTGTATAAAGATTTGCATATATACAGGTGATGAAATTTAACAAGTTATATAGAATATTAATTCTATTGTATAAATAAATGCTACATATTTATTTATACAATATTATAATTACAATAACATAAAATTATATATTCCAAAATAAAATTTATATAACTTATTAATTATTAGTAGATAGATTATACACATATAATATTAACACAATAAATATACATTACTCATTATATATTAAATATTTATTTTATATCATGTACAACATATTTAAATTAGATACTAAGCAATAAATTAATAATGTATTTTCATGTATACAGCTAAACTTAATTTATTTGATTAATTTAAAGATATATTCAGTGCATTTATAGTTATATGTTTAGTATATAATTTTTAGAAAAACATTTAATGAATTGCAACAAATATTATTTTAGTTGTATGAAAAATATATTTTATATGTATTAGTTTATTGTGATTTAAATGAGTAAATTATATATAATAACTAATACTGATATTTTAAGTAATAATATATTAAATAATACTTATTTTTAATAATTAATGATTGTTTATGTATAAATATTAATACAACTTATTTATCACATAGTGATATAATATATACTATATTTTTATTAATTCTATTATACACATAAAAGAATTCTTTTAATTTAATGTGATATACATGTATTATGTTCTAATTCCTATCTTTTTTAGAAAATTAATTATAATTGTAACAGCATATATATTTTATATATTTAATAGATATAATAAATATTTTTTATTAAAATTTAGATTATGCTATATTAAGAATATATTTGTTCTAATTTTTAAAAAATATTTTTAGTACAACTATTACAATCTTTCTAAAAGAATATAAAGAGAATTGAAATGATCAAAGAAATTCATACTTTAACCTTTATTACCCAAGGTAGCTTGGAAGCTTATTTACGCGCAGTAAGTAGCTATCCTTTACTAACAATAGAAGAAGAAAAAGAACTGGGTGATCGGTTACACTATGAAAGTGATATATATGCAGCAAAACAACTTATTTTATCTCATTTACGCTTTGTTGTTCATGTAGCCAGAAATTATGCCGGTTACGGTTTACCACAAGCAGATCTTATTCAAGAAGGTAATATTGGCTTAATGAAAGCAGTACGTCGTTTTAATCCAGAAATGGGAGTGCGCTTAGTATCATTTGCAGTGCATTGGATTAAAGCAGAAATACATGAATATGTATTACGTAATTGGCGTATCGTAAAAGTAGCAACAACTAAAGCACAGCGTAAATTATTCTTTAATCTACGTAAAACAAAACAAAGGCTAGGATGGTTTAATCAAGATGAAGTATCATTGGTTGCTCGTGAATTAGGAGTATCTGAGCAGGACGTAAGAGAGATGGAATCTCGTATGTCTGCTCAGGATATGTCTTTTGATATATCTAATGAAGAAGAAGATAATATACCATTAGCACCAGTATTATTTTTACGAGATAAATCTTCTGATTTTGCAAATGATATAGAAGGTAATAACTGGGATAATCATGCTACTGATCAACTTAATGTAGCTTTAAAAAATTTAGATGAACGTAGTCGACATATAATACATGCTCGTTGGTTAGAAGAAAATAGTAAAAGTACTCTTCAAGAACTAGCAGAACAATACGGAGTATCTGCAGAGCGTGTACGTCAACTTGAAAAAAACGCAATGAAAAAATTACGTTTAGCTATTGAATAATCAATTATATGGCTCATTTATTAATTCAATAAATCTAAGTTATTTTAACTGCTATATTAAATATAATATACTTAATAAAATATATTTATTATATTATAAGCACTAATAAAATTTTAAAATAGATAAATAATACTAATATTATATAGAATTATATAATTTTAGTTAAAAAAATTAGTTATAAAAAAATTATATAAGTATTATATTAATACTCATATAATGTTTTGTAGTATCTAATTATGCAATGAATAATCTTTGGTTATAGGATAATTATTACTATAAATGAATGTTCATTTATAATCTGTACAAATATAATTTATTATCGGAGATCATTTTATGCGTCCAGCAAAAAGAACTGCCCAACAAATACGACCATTAAAATTAACGCGTAATTACACACAATATGCTGAAGGATCAGTACTAGTAGAATTAGGTCAAACAAAAATACTATGTAATGCTACTGTTGAGGAAGGAGTACCAAGATTTTTAAAAGGTCATGGGCATGGTTGGATTACCGCAGAATATAGCATGTTACCTCGCTCAACTCATGCACGTATGACTCGTGAAGCCATTAAAGGTAAACAGAATGGTCGTACCATTGAAATTCAACGATTAATTGCACGTTCTTTGCGTGCTGCTGTTAATTTAAAAAAAATGAACAATTTTACTATTATTTTGGATTGTGATGTCATTCAAGCAGATGGAGGTACTCGTACGGCATCTATTAATGGTGCTTGTGTTGCATTGGTTGATGCGCTAAATTATTTAGTAAGAGTTGGTAAACTAAAAAACAATCCAATGAAAGGTATGGTTGTTGCTATATCTGTTGGTATTATTAATGGTGAGGCTATATGTGATCTTGAATATAATGAAGACTCTATTGCAGATACTGATATGAATATAGTAATGTTTGAAGATGGACGAATTATTGAAATTCAAGGAACTGCAGAAGGAGAACCATTTAATAATACACAATTGTCACAACTTTTAAATTTAGCTAGAAATAGTATTAAAGAAATAGTACAAGAACAAAAAACAGTGCTTAAAAATAATATGTTATTACATAATTCTTGTTATTAAAATTAAATATTGTTGTTTAATATTCTAATAATATAAATAAATTTATTACTAACTCATTATAATGATCAATTTTTTATTAACAACATAATACAACTATCTTGCAGTAATGTATTAAGATATATCATTAATCTTATTTAGAGAATAAGATATAGTATCACTAATTATAAATTAAATAAATTATTTATTTAATTTTTATTTTACTAGTATCTTGTTATTTATAATTTATATAATATAAACTTAAATATAATGATATTAATATTAGTAATCTATCATCATTAAAGTGTAATAATATTTATATATTAATATTCGTCAATGTATCTTGTATATAAGAAAATATTTTTAGATATAACTAGTGAGTATTTTAATATATTAAATATTATATTTTTTATATAAAATTAAAAATATATTATAAATAATACAGCTATTGATAATAGCTAACTATAAGATAAACATGAAAAATTATTAGTGAATAAAATATTTATATTATAATGATCTTTTATAAAACTAAATTAAAATATAAAAATTAATATTATTAATAAATATTAAATTTATTATTTTATTTAATATTAAACAATACTCACATATATGTGAATATTATTATATTGTTGTATATTACATAAATAATTTATTAAACAATAAATAGATATTAAAATATTTCTTATATACTAATAATTTATTTTATATGATAATATTATAGTATTTTCTTAAATTTTAATAAAATTATGAAATATATTTTTTCTAAACATAATAAGTAGTTGATATATTATATATCAGTATCATATAAAATAGTAATTTTATTGTATACATAATATTTTAGATAATTTATAATAATAACTATTTAAATAGTTTTGATTACTATCATAAAATTATATTTATATTAAAAATATTTAAATAGTTATTATATAGCAATATAATACTTAATAAGTATATTACGTATATTAATTATTTTCTTGCTTAGTGAATAATATAATTTTATATTTTATTATAATATCAGTAATTATCTGAATATATTTTAAATATTTATATTTTAAATATAAATACTTATAACTATCTATTTAACTTAATAATATTATTATATCATTAATAATATACTTATGTAAAATTTATTGCTTTATAAAAATTATATATAATATTAAAAGATTTTAAGTATTTATTCTTCATCAAGAATTTTAGTAAATCATTTTATGAAAACTATAATTTAAAATGTATTTAGTTATTTATTATTATATAATATAATATATTAAATATTAAGATATAAACGCTAATTATAACATAATTACACAAATTAAGATAAGAAAGTAAGTACTTAGGGGATAATTGATTGTATAGTTATTATATATTAATTAATTACAATAATATTTAAATTAATTTTTAGATAACTTATTCATTATATGATATAATGATAAAAGTTGTATATCATATTATATCAATTATTTTCCTAGTAAAATATATGTTTATATATCTCTTTAGAAAAAGTCATTATATATTATATGGTATCATATAATATATAATCATAAATACATTAATAATGATAAAAATCTCTAATTTAATTTACTATTAATTAACATATATAATTAATATTACATGCATAATAGTATCTTATTTATTTATTTTTTATAAAATTTTTTCAAAAGATACATTATTATAGATAAAAATAGTAAAAATTATTATTTTTTATGGTATTAATATATCAAAAATATTTCTTTAATTTAAAGAATGATTTATTACATATTCATTATTTACTAGTTATTTTTTAATCTGCTTAAATTGTCTAATTATCATTCTTTTAGAAAATAGATCATTTTACAAAATAGACTTTTAATATTTTTTATAAAATTATTATAGTCTCAATTATAATATATGTAGCACTTTTGCTACATCATTTTCAGAGAAGTAACCATACTGTGATGTTGTATACATTTAAATCTATCAAGCATAAACAACATCTCTTGCAATTGCCTAAACTTCCTCAAATAGCTAGAAACTTACAGACGCTATTTTTTCCGAACGATTTTCGCACAACTTTAATAAAAACAATTTTACATGCTTCTAGACGTATTTATATCACTGCTTTATATCTAGAAAATGATGATGGTGGACAGGATATTCTAAATGCATTATATTTTGCAAAAAAACAGCGTCCAAATTTAGAAATTTATGTTCTTGTGGATTGGCATCGTGCACAAAGAGGTCTTATTGGTGCTCACACAAACAATATTAATGCTGATTGGTATTGCTCCATATCAGATCAATATTCTGATATTTCTGTTCCTATTTATGGAGTACCAATACATGTTCGTGAAGCATTTGGTGTTTTTCATTTTAAGGGTTTTATTATTGATGAAATAGTTCTGTATAGTGGTGCTAGCTTGAATAATACTTATTTACATCGTCACGATGAGTATCGTTACGACCGCTATCATGTTATTCATAATAGTAATTTAGCAAATACGATGTCTATGTATATTCAAAATACATTACTGACTAACAATCTAGCTCATCGTTTAGATCATAATAAACGTCCTAAAAGTGCAGAAATACGTCATAAAATACGTAAACTTCGATATAATTTACGTTATTGTAGTTATGATGTTGCATCTTTAGCTAGTAATAATGAATTAGCAGTAACACCTCTTGTTGGTTTAGGTAAACATAGTATACTTAATAAAACAATTCATCATCTAATGTGTAGTGTAGAAGTAAAAATGATACTATGTACACCATATTTTAATATGCCATCTCTTTTAATAAGTAATATCATTAAATTATTACGTCAACATAAGCAAATAGAAATTATTGTAGGTGATAAAAAAGCAAATGATTTTTATATTCCAGAAGAAAAACCATTTAAAATGATCAGTATTCTACCATATTTTTATGAAATCAATTTACGCCGATTTATAAATAGACTGCAAAATTTCATAAATAATGGACAGTTAATAGTTCGTATTTGGCAAAATGCGCATCATACTTTTCATATTAAAGGTATATGGATTGATAATGAATGGCAATTGATTACAGGTAATAACTTAAACCCTCGAGCATGGAATCTCGATTTAGAAAATGCAATTTTGATACATGATCCTAAGAATCAATTATATGATCAACATCAAAAAGAATTGCAGTATATTCGAAAAAATACTTATATGATCCAAAACTATATTGAATTAGAAACTATTCAAAATTATCCTATTAAGGTGAAAAAATTAATAAAACGCCTTAGTAGTATGCGTATTGACCGTATTATTAGTCGTATTTTATAGTATTATTAATTTAAATAATATTTATTGTATCTATTTTAGATTTTATATATTTTATCTATATTTAAAATATTTTTTAAGAAAATATAATATAAATATATATTTACTATCTTTTAATAAGACTATAATTTATTTTCTATAAAACATTATTTAATGTAATTTAACAAGTCATTATATAATCAATTACTAAAAAATATCAATAATATATGTATATTATAAATGATATTAAGAATATTTAGTAATATTCTAATATTATTAAGTACATTAAATTTATAATTTATACACTGTATTTTAATAAAAAAATAATTATTGTACTTATAAATATAAAATTATTTTAGCCTAGTAATAAATAAATATTTGGTAAGTATATCAATACAATGTTTGCGTATGTTGTATTTATAAATAGATATATCAAATTATTTATGATATTATTTTATCCTAAATAAGTATATTGAGTTATAATAATCCATATTAAAAGAAATTACATACAATATTATATTATTATAAATAAAATATTATTAACTTATTATTTATAATATATAAAAATCTAAAATACTATAATAAAAATTAAAGTTAAGTACAGCTATTCATATCAATATAATTTAAAATGTACTAAATAATATATTTTTTTAAAAACAAATTAATATTTTATATAAAAAATAGTTAGGTATATTATATATATTTATTAAATAAATTTCATTGACTTTAAGTAATTCACATAAATTAATATACAATATAATTTATTTTATTCATGTAATAAAATTATACACTTAAATATATATTTAAGTATATCATGTTATTTGCATATTAATCTTAATTAATAATCAAGTATATTTTATTAAATAATAATACTTTTGTATTTATATTAACAATTATTATATTTATCTTATATGATATTGTTTAAGTTTTATCTAGTTTTTAAAACTAGAATATTAATATGTTAAATATTTATGTATTATACCATATTAATCTTGTATTATTATGTATAATCATTTTATAACATCTTAAAATTTATACTTTATTTGATAAATATATATCACAATTATTATTATAATATCATGTTAATAATATTCGCAGTATATTCAATATTCTTAAAAAGAAATAAAAAAATTCAATATCTTATTTTAAATAACACAAGTATTAATTTATTATTTATTTAATAATATAGTTATTAAATGTAATAAAAACTAATAAAATATATAATATATTGTCTTATTTATTAAATCTAATAAATTTTAAGCAAAATTTTATAGTAAATTTTTATTAAAAAAAATAAATTAATATGGTTATTAAAGCAATTATATATAATTTATTAAAGATAATATATTATATTAGCTCTTGTTTCTAAATATTTCTAATATATTTTTCTCATGTATTTGATTTGATAGTAAATAATGATAGTAAAATATAAGTTATTTTGTTTATAGTTAATATATAGATATAACAATAAATACATACACTAAAATACAATTATTAAAATTTATTTCAATTCTTAAATAATACAGCATTAATATTCTTATTATATTACATTAAAATCACTAGAATATGCCACGGCTACAAATTATTAATTATCTATTTATTGTCATAATAATTTCTACTATTTTTATTTAATTTCTGTTTTATTATGATTCGTATTAGTTAAGAATATAAATATTATATATACTTAATAATATTTTATATAATTATTTATTATTTTATTAGATATTTATTTAAATTACATTGATAATAATTTAATTATCTTGATATTTATTTTTAATAAAAATTATGATTAATAATCAAGTATGATGTATTATTTTAAATATATAAATACAATAATATTAATACTGTAATAATATAGCTTTATTTATATATGATATTATAAAGATAATTATTTTATAAGAAATAATATTGATTTCATTTTCTTAGTACATGTTATTATCTTAATAAAAGTTAAAAAATACTTATATTACAAGATTTAATAAAAATAAAAATAAATACCTATTATAATGCTAAAAAAATAACAATATTTTATAATTAATAAAATATTTATTTACTACTGATAAGATTATTAGTAATATTACATATATTTTGTGATGCTTGTAACAACCAAAGACGACCATAATGATTATAAAAACCAGCTATGCGCCCTGCTTGTGTTCCAATACCTTGATAAATATCACAGTGTGCTCCTTTAATAGCTCCTCCTACATCTATAGCTATCATTAATCGCATTTCATATTTACCAGTAAATTTACCATAATAATTTAGTAATGGTAATTCTGCAAGTAACGTAGAACCAATTGGAATTAAAGAGCTATCACAAGCAATAGCTGTTTTAGCAACTAAAGGTACACCGCTTGCACCTTTAACTAGTGTATATGCTTCTGGTTTAAAAAATACAAACGAAGGATTTTGTTCTAATAAGTTACGTACTTCATTTATGGTATGTTTATTAGCCCAATCACGAATAGCTTGTATAGAAATTCTATCATGTGTTATATCACCACGATTAGTCAAAATTTTTCCAATACTACGATAAGTATAATTATTATTTCCAGAATAACTAAATAAAGTTAATGGTTTGCCATCTCCGTAATCTACATAACCACTGCCTTGTACTTCCATAATAAAATTATCTATCAGAGAATTAGTGTAAGCAATTTCTAAATTAAGGTTTTCTAATGCACCAGAATAAATAGAAGCACGATTTGGTAAATCATAGTCTTTATTCTTAATAGGCATACGATATAATGGATATTGAAATCTTCCTTGACGTATGTAACGCCCCTGAATTATTGGTGTATAATAACTTGTTAAGTTAACATTACCAAAATTATCTATACCATTTATTTGGTAAATATTTAAACAAAATTTAGCAAAATTATGTGTATTAGCTCCTGCTTGTATCCAGTTCGCAACTGCCTGAAAAGTATCTTTGTTATTTTGATACATAATAGCAGCAGAATGCTGGATTTTTTGTATTTGAATAAAAAAATCTTCTCTATTAATTAGTTTATCTGTTATATCTAATGTATTGACAAGTGTTTTAAAAGACTTCATGTTTCCATCTTTATACTGTTGTCCTTTATTTATTGAGTACGATGAACATTTAGTAAGTAATATTAGTAACAGTCCATATATAATAATATATTTGCTGTAAAACTGGTTCATTACATACCCTTTAGTCATTAAATATTTTATACAATATACTTCATTTTTTAAAATGATTAATAGATTATATAAATAGATATATTAAAAAATATTTTATAAAGATATGATATATTAAATAATACCGTATAATATTTCATTTTTATTAACAGATAAGAATAGTTATTTTGTTAATACAATGATTGCAATAAAATTATTTTTATAAAAATCTTATAATATAAAATATTGTTATTTATAATATGTAATCAGTAATTTTTTTAATATATTGAAAATATCACAAACATTGAAATTATTAAATATACTATTTTTATTAAAAAATAAAAACAATAATTATTTTAATATAATTTTTATAAAAATTATTTAATACAGGTATTGTATTTTTAATTTTTTATTATTATTAGATAATATCTAATTATTATTAAATAATAAAATATTTTATAACATGTAAAATATTAAATAAATTATAAAAATATATTAATAAAATACTTTATATACTTTATAAGTTTAAGATTTAAGTAAAAATCAATAAAAATTATACTAGTAAATATATTACCTAAATTAATTAACATATATTATTTATTAATAATAACAATCATATTTGTTTAAATATATAATAATCTTTTATTGTAATACAATATTGTTGATATTATATCAAACATGATACTTATTAATATTAATTGTCTATAATTTAGTAATTTAATTAAATAAATATATAACTTTTTTAAAAATATGTAAATATTCTATTATTAATTATGTAAGTAATTATTATTTTTTGAGTAATTAATTCATCTGTATATTATCTTTTATGTATAAACTGGTAAACGAGAGCAAATATTTAAAACTTTTTTTTTAATATATTTAATAGTGATATCATCATGAATATTGTCTAACACATCACACATCCATTCAGCTAATTTATGCGCATCATTTTCTTTAAAACCACGACGAGTAATCGCTGGAGTGCCAATACGTATTCCAGAAGTTATTAACGGACTTTTATCATCATTTGGAATACTGTTTCTATTTACAGTAATATTTGCATTACCTAAAGCAATTTCTGCTGTTTTACCTGTAATATTTTTATCTACTAAATTTAGTAAAAACATATGATTGGCAGTACCTCCAGAAACAACTTTATAATTACGGGCTAAAAATACTGCAACCATTTCTTTTGCATTTTTTACAATTAATTCTTGATATATTTTAAATTCTGGTTCCATAGCCTCTTTTAATGCTACTGCTTTACCTGCAATTACATGCATAAGAGGACCACCTTGTGTTCCTGGAAAAACTGCGGCATTTAGCTTTTTATATAGTTGTTTACTACCATTTTTTGCTAAAATTAAACCGCCACGAGGACCAGCTAAAGTTTTATGAGTAGTTGTGGTTACAACATGAGCATACGGTATTGGGTTTGGATACAATCCAGCAGCTACCATACCAGCAATATGAGCCATATCAATAAATAAATAAGCATCAATACTGTCAGCTATTCTACGCATTCTAGCCCAATCAACAACTCCTGAATATGCTGAAAATCCACCAATAATCATTTTAGTATGGTATTTTTTAGCTTGGGCTGCTAGATCATCATAATTAATATGACCATTTTCATCTACACCATAAGAAACAATATTATATAATTGACCTGAAAAATTAACCGGAGAACCATGTGTTAAATGTCCTCCATGTGTTAAATTCATACCTAAAACATGATCTCCTGGTTGCAAAAGGGCAGTATAAACGCTAAAGTTAGCCTGAGATCCAGAATGAGGTTGTACATTAGCATAATCAGCTCCAAATAATTTTTTAGCTCGATTAATTGCGAGTTGCTCTATAACATCAATATACTGACAACCCCCATAATAACGTCTTCCAGGATATCCTTCAGCATATTTATTAGTTAGTTGGGAGCCTTGAGCTTCCATAACTCGCAGGCTAGTATAATTTTCTGATGCAATAAGTTCAATATGTTCTTCTTGGCGTAATACCTCTTTTTCCATGGCTTGCCATAACTCGGTATCGTAACTAGCAATATTCATTGTACTCTTTAACATTTGTTTATTTTATACCTATTTATAATGAATCAAGCTAGATCTTGATTTAATGATTAAGATTGCAGATTATAAAAACATAAAATATGCTTATTATAGTATATTTTATGTATAAATATTATTTTATATACAGCAAGATTATGTTTCATAAAATATATTAATAGATATTTATATTATTAGTAGAATTACCAAAGATTATTTAACCACTAAAAGAAGTATAAAAAATAATAAGTATATTTTACATTATCATAATATTATTCTATAAATATATTAGTTATATTGATAATTTATCTATAATAATAACATCAACATAGCATATGTATGCTTAAAAATTATGGTAGAAATTAATAAAAGTATTATTGTTAATGTTAGATGTTATAGATGTAATTTTTAGTTAGATATAATACTTTTTATAAATGATTTTGACATATGAGATATATTATATTTATAATCTCTTATTTATATATTTTATTAAATATTTTAAAAAATAAAAAATAATCATTTATACTTTAAAAAGTTATATCATTCTAATATTTTCTTTTATTCTATAATATATAAGTTATTTTTACCAAAAAAATCTATTATATATAAAATAGGCAAAAATAGTTGTAACTTAAGTAAATAATTGTAGTACTAAAAGTTGTATTTTATATTAATTATGATTTATGTAACTATGTATAATATCTCTTAATAAATAAAGTTATATTATTTAGAATATTGATAAACATTACTGTATCTACTTATTTTCATATTCTTATTGAAAAAATTTATTTATTTTTAATATATTAAGTTTTTATATTATATACCAATACTAAATACTAGTATATTTATTATGTTGATATGACGATAATAAATAATATTATCTATAATAATTTTTATATTATGCATATACTAAAAAATTAATAAATTATTTAATAACATATTATTTATACTTAATATTATATATTATTTATCCATAGTGTACATTATAATAATTTTAATTTAAATAATAATATTTTTATATTATATATTACAAATAAAATTTACTAAAATCTTGAATATATAAAAATTCATTATGTGAATAAGCATGAAATATTAAGAGTTATAATGAAAGGCTTTATAAACATGCATACTATATAAAAACTAATTTTATTACATATTATACAAGATGTCCTATAACTATTACAGGAATCATATTGTTATTGTTATCTTGATTGATAAAAGGTAATATTTAATATCATAAATATATAATATTTTATTTTATGCTCTTATTTAACATATATTATATAATATAATATATTACTATAATTTTAAATTTTTACATAATGCATACAAATCAATTAAAATATATGTTTTATTATAATAATTGTAATCTATATTTGGTTATATATTAAAATATTAGTTAATATTAAAAATATTCTTTATAAGTTCCTAGACATATTATGCTAAGCATAAGTACTGTTATTATATTTTTATATATTTATTAATACAGATTCATTGTTTTATCAATTAATAAAGTATTGTTTTTATTGTCAATATTATTTAATAACTGTGAAATATAATTATTTATTGTTAATACTAGCTTGTAGTAAATGTTATTACTTTCTAAGTATATAAAAATAACTAGATGTTACACATAAATAGAATACAATATCATTCATTATGCGTATAAAATATAATATATTATAATTTTTTAAATATGTTTAAAATAATTATATAAATACTATTTATCACAGATATATCTCGTCTTATTAATTTTATTATACATTGATTATTATTAAATTATAGTTATTAATAATATTTATTATATTAAACTTAATACAAAAAACTCAGCATTATAAAGATAATGCTTATTAGTAATATTTTAAATTATATATAGCATGTATTCTTACAAAGAATGTATTTTATTTTTTCTATCTTGCAGATAAATTGTCTTACTGCAAAAATAAAATGATATAAATCAATTTTATTGTTTCAAATATTATTTCGTATACTATATATTTGATACATTAAATATATGCTTATTTAGAATAATAATACATAATAAATTTTAGTTGAACATGATAATTAAGCACGATTTAGCGCATCGATTAATATAGATATTAAAATTAATTTTTAGAATGTATTCTCTTAAATTTATGTTAAATAAATTATTAAGAATAATATATCTTGCATATATAATACCTAATATTAATTTTTATAAAACTAATAATTAATTTTACTAATATAGAAAATGTTTGTTTGCTATTAAACAACAGGATGTCTTTTAATAAAAAAATAATATATATTATAGCATTTTTTATTTAGTAAATTTTATTATAACTTATTTGGAATAATCAGAAGCATAATAAATATTAGATAGATAAGGAATTACTATATATAGCTTATTACTAATTAATGATTAATATAACATCGTATATATTAAGTTATTAATTTATATAGTCAGGTATTTTTGTTATTCACAAAATACGATTGGGATAAATCCCTGAATATAGTAATAGCGATAAAATAAGCAAATTACAAAAAATTAGTATTATAACTCAGAAATATATAGATAATTATTTATGTATTATACCAATAAGTAAACTTATTTAATCAAATAACAACATATTTATTAATTAGAATTAAGTATCGATAAATATGCTTGCAGTTAATGTAACAGAATATTTAGAAGTGTAGATCAGTACTATAATAAAATGATAATATTTATTATAAATAATGTCAAGTAATTTGCTTATATTATAAGTTCTTAATTGATATATAATGTTGATTAGCAAGTAAGATGATATGATATATAAATATATTTAATGTGTAGTATCTTAGTTTTACTACTATAGTAAAACATATAAATATATCTAATATATTGTACTATATTAATGAATTTATATATTATTATCTACTTAGTAAGTATTGAACTCAGTATTTATAAAAAACATCATCAGAGTAATTGGTAATAATTTAAATTATTTTAAAATACATACCAATAAATTATTAGTATACATTAAGTTAATTTTAAATATTTTATTATTATTGTACTATATTTTATATAAAGTAATTACTTTATATTTTTTTATTATTAGATATAATATTAACTTTAATATAGAAAATATATTTATTACTTTTATTAAAAATAACTTTATGTTTTTTAAAAAAATGTATATTCATTAAATGAATGTCTTATAAAGTAATATTTATTTTATTAAAAAATTTATAATATTATTTATATTAGTTGCATATATATTATATAGAAAAATATTTTATATATAATTAAATTATTTATATAAAATACTTAATAAAAAATATAATTTATTAAGTTACTATTTTATCTTATTAAAATTTATTATATATAATAAATTTTAATGTAATTGAACAAGATAACATAAAAAATAAAATATACTATATTAATTATTATATAGATAAATATCTTAACAAGCAAAATATATTCCAAGTATAGTAAAATAATTTTTTTATTTACTACAGCAACACAATGCTTAATATATCAAATGCTTGATAATAATTTATTATAAATATAATTTTGTATTTTTACATTATTAAGTCATACTTAATAATTCATTATAACTATACAAACAATAATTATTTAATAGTATACGCTTTTATTATTACACAATATCACTGTAATTATTATATAAGATCAATATAAATAATTTATAATTTTATATTATTCTATGATGTTTAGATTAGTAATATTAGTAAGTATAATATCTTTGATATAGTAAATTATAAGTTACTCAAGTAATGTAGTAATAATAAGCTATTCAATGATCATTCTTATATTATTAGATAATTCATTATCATTCATAAGAATCTTTAATACTATATTATCCATAAAGTAGTATTTTGATAACACACTTACTAGCTACATGTATATTGACATCAATTTGTAATCTGTTTTAATTATATAGTTAGTGAAAATGTAATTTTTTACGTTATCTGAATATTAAGATTTCAATAACTCATCAGTTGATTAATTTATAATTATTAATTGTTATGTAATTTTACGGTATATTTTTTATTATTATGCTTTTATAAAAATTTAAGATTACCGAGTATTATTTGTATCATTAAATAGACCTAAAATAATAAACGTTAAATTATTAGTTCTGCATTTTATCAGTGCTTCTTGTAAGCTAACAACCTAGAAATTACCAGGCAAAATATTATTAATTATGAAGCATATAAGAAATTTTTCTATTATCGCGCATATTGATCATGGTAAATCAACATTATCTGATCGTATTATTCAAATTTGCGGAGGTTTAACTGATCGTGAAATGGAGTCACAAGTACTAGATTCAATGGATCTAGAACGGGAACGTGGAATTACTATTAAAGCACAAAGTGTTATGCTTGCTTATAAAGCACAAAATCATACAAATTATCAATTAAATCTTATTGATACTCCAGGACACGTAGATTTTTCTTATGAAGTGTCTCGATCATTAGCAGCATGTGAAGGCGCTTTATTAATAGTAGACTCAAGTCAGGGGGTTGAAGCACAAACTTTAGCAAATTGTTATACTGCAATAGAAATGGGTTTAGAAGTTGTTCCTATACTCAATAAAATTGACTTACCAGCAGCTAATCCTGATCGTGTAGTACAGGAGATAGAAGATATAATTGGTATTGATGCACGTAATGCTGTGCGTTGTTCTGCAAAAACTGGTGCAGGTATAATTGATGTACTTGAACGTTTAGTACGTGATATTTCTTGTCCAATAGGGGATCCGTTAGGATCATTACAGGCATTAATTATAGATTCTTGGTTTGATGATTATTTAGGTGTAGTTTCTCTTATTAGAATTAAAAATGGTACTCTGTATAAGGGTGCGAAAGTAAAAGTGATGAGTACTGGTCAAGTATATCATGTTGATCAGATGGGTATTTTTACACCTAAAAGAATTCAACGCAATGTATTAAAATGCGGCGAAGTAGGTTGGTTGATTTGTGCTATTAAAAATATCCACGGTTCTCCAGTAGGGGATACTTTAACATTAACAAATAATCCAGCATATAGTTCATTACCAGGATTTAAAAAAGTAAAACCTCAAGTGTATGCTGGAATATTTCCTGTCAGATCAGAAGACTATGAATCTTTCCGTAGTGCTTTAGGTAAACTTCAACTGAATGATGCTGCTCTATTCTATGAACCAGAAAAATCAACTATGTTAGGTTTTGGATTTCGCTGTGGTTTTTTAGGTTTATTGCATATGGAAATTATTCAGGAACGTTTAGAACGCGAATACAATCTAGATTTAATTACTACAGCACCAACGGTTATTTATCAAATTAAAATGATTAATGATGATATAATTTATATTGATAATCCATCTAAGTTGCCTATTATTAATCATATAGCAGAATTACGTGAACCAATTGCTGAATGTCATATACTGTTACCTAAAGAATATCTAGGTAATATTATTAAACTTTGCATTGAAAAGCGTGGTATGCAAATAAATATGGTTTATTACGGCAATCAAGTAGCGTTAACATACGAAATGCCAATGGCAGAAGTAGTTATAGATTTATTTGATCGTTTAAAATCTATTTCCCGTGGTTATGCTTCTTTAGATTATATTTTTAAGCATTTTAAACAGTCTGATATGGTTTGTTTAGAATTTTTAATTAATACTCAACGAGTAGATGCATTAGCATTGTTAATACATCGAGACAACGCTTTGCATCGTGGTAGAGAGCTTGTTCAAAAGATAAAAGAATTTATTCCGCGTCAACAATTTGATGTAGCTATTCAAGCTGCTATAGGTAATCAAATTATTTCACGTGTAACAGTTAAACAATTACGTAAAAATGTTCTTGCTAAATGTTATGGTGGTGATATTAGCCGTAAGAAAAAATTATTACAGAAGCAAAAAGATGGTAAAAAACGTATGAAATATATAGGTAATATAGCATTATCACAGGAAGTATTTTTAGCTATTTTGCATATAAAAAAATAATAAATATGTGATAAAAGTAAATAAATTTTTAGAGTTACTTATTTTTTATATTTATAAAATATAAGATATTATATAATATTTAACTACAAAAATATAAGATATTTAAGGAGCTTATTTGTATGGCTAATATGTTTGCTTTAATTTTAGTTATTGCAACGTTCGTAACAGGAGTAATTTGGATTTTATATCGTTTTGAGTTAATTTCAAAGTATAGCGAAACACATAAATATGTTACTACTCAAACATTTAATAATTCGAAAAAAAAGAAGATAAGATACATAATGCTTAGTTGGATTGAACCATGTGTATCACTTTTTCCTATATTGATGTTAGTTCTTATTATGCGTTCGTTTATCTATGAGCCATTTCAAATTCCATCTGGATCTGTTATGCCAACATTATTAATTGGTGATTTTATTCTAGTTGAAAAATTTGCTTATGGTATTAAAGAACCTATAACACAGTATAATATTATTAAAACTGGACATCCAAAGCGTGGGGATCTTGTGGTATTTAAATATCCTCTTGATGAACATTTAAATTATATTAAACGTGTAATTGGATTGCCTGGAGATAAAGTAACTTATAATCCTTATAGTAAAGAAATAACTATTTCTAAGGTGATTCAACATAATAATAATACCTATAACACAAATATACCAATTATTTATACTAAAAATAAACCAAGCGAATGGGTACAAACTTTTAATAATCTTCAAAATGGTAAAGTAAGTACTAATTTTTTAAAAATTCCTATAAATCATAACATACAAGATGGTTATCGCATGGATGATCGCACAGAAATTTTAGGTAATGTTGCTCATCATATTTTAACGATACCCCAAGCTCAAGATATCATGCTACGTTATTACCATCAACCTGGTCAGCCTAATGGTGTTTGGATTGTTCCAAAAGGTTGTTATTTTATGATGGGTGATAACCGTGATAATAGTTCTGATAGTCGTTATTGGGGATTTATACCTGATAAAAACTTGGTAGGTAAAGCTACAATAATTTGGATGAGTTTAGAAAAGCAAGCAGGGAAATGGCCTATAGGGTTACGCTTACATCGAATTGGTAATATCCAATAATTTTTTAAATAAAATATTATTATTTAAGTAAACATAAATATTACAAGCATTAGTAAATATTAATTTTAAATTAAAATATGAGTATATGTAACATATAATGTATATAAAAATAAACTTTATCTTAGATATATAGTTGAAATATATGCTAACTTATATATATAAGTAAATACTTATATATAGTAAATATATAAGATATATTGATAGTAATAAAATTTCTTAAAAAGAATATGTTCTTATATAAGAATAACATGTGTAATAATGAAATTTTAATTAAGTAGTTAGGTATAAGTTTTCATACTTATTATAATAAATGATTATATTTTAATAATTCAAGAAGTATTTTTATATGAAATCATAAGCACCTTATAATTACTGTTCAAAATATTAGTTTAGTAAATAAAATACAGTTTATACAGTTATATTTTTAAATACACATTATTTTTTGATATTTTAAATATATAAAATATTTATTTTTTGCATATATTTTAAATATAAATGATTAGACATAGTGCTACAAAATAAAATTTTCTTTATTGTAGAATAGTTATGAATAATAATAAAATTATCTGTTGTCTTTCATAAAGGATATTATCAAGCCAAAATAATATTATTATTATTTATAATAAGAATAATTTGTTTCTGCTGTAATTTTGCGCATTATAGATTTTTTGGTATCTCATGAATCTCAATGTTACTTACCGTCTTCAGAAAAAATTAGGTTATATTTTTCGACAGCAAGAACTGTTATTACAAGCATTAACTCATCGTAGTGCTAGTAGCGAACAAAATGAACGTTTAGAATTTCTTGGAGATTCTATTCTTAGTTTTGTTATTGCTAATGAACTTTACCATCGTTTTCCGTTGGTTGATGAAGGTGATATGAGTCGCATGCGCGCTACTTTAGTACGTGGAAATACATTAGCAGATATGGCACGAGAATTTAATATAGGTGAATGTTTAAGACTTGGACCAGGTGAATTTAAAAGTGGTGGTTATCGACGTGATTCTATTTTAGCTGATACTATAGAAGCGCTTATTGGTGGTATTTTTTTAGATAGTGATATCAAAACCATTGAACAATTAATTTTAAATTGGTATCATTCACGTTTACATGATATTCATCCTGGTGAAAAACAAAAAGATTATAAAACAAGATTACAAGAATTATTACAAGGACATCACCTACCATTACCATCGTATTGGGTCGTTCAAACTCAAGGTGAAGCACATGATCAGAATTTTACTGTATATTGTCAGGTTAGTGGTCTCAATAAACCATTAATAGGCATAGGATCAAGTCGTCGTAAAGCTGAACAATCAGCTGCTAAAAAAGCATTAAAACAGTTGGTTTTATAAATGAAAGATAAAAATTATTGTGGATTTATTCCTATACTTGGTCACCCTAACGTTGGCAAATCAACTCTATTTAATCAATTATTAGGACAAAAAATTTCTATTACTTCTTGTAAACCACAAACAACTCGTCAGCGCATTACAGGTATTAGTACTGAAGGTGTATATCAAGCTATCTATGTAGATACCCCAGGTATACATATTAAAGAAAAACATGTTATAAATCGTTTCATGAATAAAGCAGCAATGAGTTCTATAGATAATACATCACTTATTATTTTTATTGTTGAAGCTACTCAATGGACTCAAGAAGATAACATTATTTTAAATAAGTTACGCTATCTTATAACTCCTGTTATTTTAGTGATTAATAAAATAGATAATTGTCGTAATAAATCTAGTCTATTACCGTATATTAATTTTCTTATTAAGAAGATGAAATTTATTGATGTGGTTCCAATATCTGCTAAAAAAAATACTAATATTGATATTATAGCTAATATAGTGCATCATCGATTACCGATAGCTAGTCATTTATTTCCAGATAATTACATTACTAATCTTTCGCAGCGTTTTATAGTGTCTGAAATTATTCGTGAAAAACTAATGCGTTTTTTAGGAGAAGAATTACCTTATTCTGTCGCAGTTAAAATTGAAAATTTTAATTATAGACATGGTATATATGATATTTATGGCCTCATTATAGTAGAACGTATAAATCAAAAAAAAATAGTTATTGGTAATAAAGGTCTTAAAATGAAAACTATTAGCATTGCAGCTCGTCAAGACATCGAAAATATATTGGAAACTAAAGTGAATCTTAAGTTATGGGTTAAAGTAAAATATGATTGGACTAATAATAAAGTGATGCTACGTAATCTAGGATTGTAGGTAATATTTACCAAAAACTTTAATTAATAATTATTTTTTATTGATGTTATGTATTTTTTATATTTTAATAAATTTTTTATAGTAAAATACTATAATTACGGAATTATAATAATATGATTAATAAATAAAAAATATATTTATATTATTTAACACACACATATATAACATTGTTAATATATCTTTTATATTTTTTCAAAATTTCACTAAATATTTGCTTAATGGATATTATGATAATAAATATTTCATTTTAAAATATTTACTTACTTTACAAATTATTATATTCATATATTCAAATATTTTTTAAAAAAATGAGATTATGAACAACGGTATAATAATAAAAAATATTATTTAATATTTTTTAATATAATGATATTTTATGAAAAAAATTTAATTTTAATAAATTATATTTATGTTATTAACTATTTATATTTTATATATTGTCATGATTATATCCTATAATGATAATTAATCTAAAAATATAATTAAGAAATTATATATTTATTTATAATTGCACTATAATTAAAATATTAGTTTAAATATAAAATACAATTAAAATTAAATTAGTTGTTTATATAATAAATTGATGATTATGTACCTGAATGACCAAAACCATCAATACCACGCTCACTCTTTTCAAACGATTCTACTACATTAAACACTGCTTTTATAATAGGTATTAATACCATTTGAGCAATACGTGCTCCTGGTGTAATATTAAAAGTATTTTGACCACGATTCCAAAGAGAAATCATTAATGGTCCTTGATAATCAGCATCTATTAAACCGATTAGATTTCCTAATACGATACCATTTTTATGTCCTAAACCAGAGCGTGGTATAATAATAGCAGCTATATTAGGATCTTTAATATGTATAGCTATGCCTGAAGAAAGTAAAATACTTGCACCTGCAGCTAAATTAATAGTATCGTCTAAACAAGCATATAAATCTAATCCTGCTGACCCTGAAGTAGCATAAGTTGGTAATGAAAATTTTTCTTTAATACGCGAATCTAAAATTTTAATATCTAGTTTTTGTACAATCAACATAATTGATAATATCATTAATTGTGAATAAGATTTTAATAAAATATTTATTATTTAGTAATAAATTTTATAGATTATTTCAAAATTTATATTTAAAGGTTAACATATTTTATTCAAAAAAATAGGATTATATCCCATCTAATATTAGATCCTTTCAAAATATTTTGCAACATATTTTGAGAGGATCCTGGTTTTAGAAAAACTTTAGATTTTTTGAATATAAAATATTCAATATATGTAAAGTTTTTCAATAAACAGAAAATTATAGTAATAATTTATATATTATTTTATATTAGAAAAAATTTTATTAATTAAAAATTATTTTTTATCATATTTATGATTTCTTAATCTATATTTATTTTAATTGAAACTAAATAATTTTATATTATTGTATTGATTAAGGATCATAATATTGTATTATTATGAGTAATTTAATAATATTATAAAATAATTATTATTTCTTCTGAAAAAATAAAATAAGTAATGTAGATAAAGTATTTATATTATATAATCTATTATAATGATATATAAAATTATTTTTTAATTATTTAATAAATATGAAATTAATTAATATTTATAATTAATAAAATAATTTTTTTAAAAATACAATTAATATTTAGTAAGATAAATTACATAAAATATAATTCATGTATCAAAGATACTACTTAAATAAATCTTTTTATAAAGATAAAATTTATATAAATATAATAATTGATAGGTTCATTGAAAGCAAATGATATATAATATATATATTACTATCTTATAGTAACGATATAATAAAAAGAAATATTAAAATTTTAAAAAATTTTTAATTTTATTTTATTATCTTATATTAATATATATTAATATATAAATTATTTTTTAATCATGACATATAAATAATAAATTATTTTTAACACCCATATGATAAATATCACTATTCATTATAGTATATTTAGTTTATTATTAATTAAATTTCTTATTAAGATAATTAATATATACGGAAATGTATCATTAATGGTTGTTTTAGGATTAGGTATTGATATTATTGAGATATCACGTATTGAGGCTGTGTTATTACGTAAAGGTGATAATTTAGCTAAACGTGTATTATCAGTAACTGAATGGAAACGTTATTGTACACACCGGCAAAAAATTCGTTATCTTGCAAAACGTTTTGCGGTAAAAGAAGCAGCAGCTAAAGCATTTGGTGTAGGCATGAGTAATGGATTAACTTATTCTCAATTTGAAGTATATAACAATAAATTTGGTAAGCCATTGTTAATTTTACATGATCATGCAGCTGATTTTGCTAAAGAAGTTGGTATTATATCTATTCATGTATCTTTATCTGATGAGCGTTTCTATGCATGTGCTACAGTAATTTGTGAAGGATAGATTGATATTATTTTATAATAAAATTAATATTTTTTAGTTATTTAAATATACTAATTATATATTTTTTTGAAAAGCATTTTTAATTTTATAAAAAATAAATTTATATTTTGTGCATCTTAATTATAAGATAATACTATTATATTTAATAATAATTATTAATCAATTATTTATAAAATTCATCGTATTAAATAATTAATTAATATTTAAGGTATTCTAAAATAGCAATTTTATTGCTAAAATTAAGAAGATGTATTTATGTCATTCATTTAGTTAATGATATACCATATTATTAAACTAATAATTGTTATATTTATACATCAAATTAAAATAATTATGATTTTTACCAAAATAGTAAGATAATTAATTTTATATTTAATCTGAAATATATGAAAGAAATATATTAGATTTAAATATTTTCTTCAAAAATAAAGATATACCATATTGGTAAATCAAATGAATCAGTATTATCAAACAATTATTTCTGAAAAAACTCTATATATAGTTCCTACTCCAATAGGAAATTACGAGGATATTACTAAACGAGCTTTAAATACGCTGGAAGCTGTTTCTTTAATAGCTGCTGAAGATACTAGAAATACAAAAAATTTATTAAAATATTTTGATATTAATACTAATTTATGTGCTTTACATGATCATAATGAACACAAAAAGACAAACAAATTAATTATTAAGCTTCAAGATGGTCACAGTATTGCATTAGTTTCTGATGCCGGTACTCCACTGATTAATGATCCTGGATATTATTTAGTTCAGAGATGTTATGCAGTTGGAATTCGAGTTATACCTCTACCAGGAGCTTGTGCAGCTATTACTGCATTATGTGCTTCAGGTATTTCTTCTAATAGATTTTGTTATGAGGGGTTTTTACCTGTAAAAACTCAATTACGTAAAAAAAAATTACTTTCTTTATTAGAAGAGTCACGTACAATAATTTTTTATGAATCTACTCATCGACTGATTGAATCTTTAAAAGACATTATAGAAATAATGGGACATGATCGTTATATTGTTTTAGCACGTGAGTTAACTAAAAGATGGGAGAATATTTATGGTGCATCGGCAGAAAAATTACTTAATTGGATATTAGAAGATGATATGCGCCGTCGTGGTGAAATGGTCTTAATTATTCAAGGTAATCATAAAAGCAGTAAAAATATTATTGGAGTAAAAGCTTTATATACTTTAGCTTTACTGCAGAAAGAATTATCATTAAAAACAGCAATTACTCTAGTAGCTAAAATTTATGGTATTAAAAAAAATATTTTATATCAGCATACCCTTGATAAAATAAAAGATGACAAATGAAATACCATGCATTATAATAAGAACAGAGTTGACTAGATAGTCGCCGCTTTGTAATTATATTCTTAGAATATCGTAATAATTATAAAGAGGAGGAAAGTCCGGGCTCCATAGGACAAGGTGCCAGGTAACTCCTGGGAAGCATAAAGCTTACGACAAGTGCAACAGAAAAAAAACCGCCTATAAAATTTGTGTTAAACAAAATTAGGCAAGGGTGAAATGGTGTGGTAAGAGCGCACCGCGAGGCTGGTAACAGTCTACGGCAGGTAAACTCCACCTGGAGCAAGGCCAAAAATAGTTTATATAGTATGGTCCGTACTTAAACTAGGGTAGGCTGCTTGAATCAGTAAGTGATTACTAATCTAGAAGAATGACTATCTACAACAGAACCCGGCTTATAGGTCAACTCTCATAGACATACGAAACTATTATAAATTTATTAAAGTAATTTTTATTATATTAAATTATGTATATACATATAATAATATGTATATACATATTATTATTAAATATAGATAATTTAATAATTAATATTTTCAATATAAATATTATTTTATATATAAATAAATATCTAATAATGCAGCTAATTATTATTTTAAATAAAACTTATTTTTTTAATAAATTTAAACTATTATACCAGAAAAATCTTTATATAATATGTATTATAATCAACGTATAATATATTGATCTTATCAATTTTATTAATTTTTATAAAATTGAAAATTTTATAAGATCTTATTGAAGATTTTGTTGAATATTACATAATATTTTTAACTATTTAAGTATATAATTTATATGTTATTATATTATGATGTTATCAACTATATTGAGTAGTTATTATCTGCTAAATCATCAATATAAAATATTTAAGAAATATAGCAAGTATTTATTGAATAAAATAAAAGTAATTATGATTCTTTTATTAAAAATATTTTAAATACTTAAAATATTTATTCTATTTAAATTTTAATGATTTATGGAGTATTCATTATATTGAAATAATTATTATATCAACAAAAATACAGAACTATGATAAATAGTTTGTTGTGTATCAAGAAGAGCAAATAATTATTTTATCTTTCTTGCAAGATGCGAGAAATTAATATTAAGGATTATATATTATTAATATATATATTGGTTAATATCGCTAATATTATATTAAATGATTTTGATTGTATTGAGTTACTATAATATAATTATTGATTTATAAAATAAATAGTTAATATATTATTGTAGTTTCTTAGTGAAATATAAAATTAAATTTTAAGATATAACATATAATATAGTAAATATAAGATATTTTTTATTTTATATTAATTTGCTATAAGTTATTTTTATTGTATATAATTATATTACTTGATTATTAATATAATTATATGTATAAAATACATTGACAATTGAATTATATATGTTATATGTAATCATTTATATATTAAATAATAAAATATTTAAATATATTATTTTAAATATTAAAGATATTTTTAAGTAATTACTGTTAAGTAATATTATATATTCTATTCTTACACTTATTAAAAAATAATTACTTATTTAATAAAATTTACTTTTTTTAAATTATCTTAATAATATGCTTCATATATGAAAAATTATATAAATTTATTTATGTAAATAAAGATTATCTAAAGAGATTTTTTAATTATTTGATTAATTATACTTCACAAAGTATTATATTAGATATTACTTATGTAGTATAATTTTTGTACAAAAGACATAATATTTTTATTATTAGATAATGCAGATTTTTTAAAAAATATTAAATTATATAGTCTCTTATTAATTCACATATAAATATTAATATTAATTTAGTAAGTATAATATTTTAATATCTTAAGATAAGATAAGATAAAATATAATATTTATTATTAAATAGTTTATCAATAGAGTATATTTTATTTATTTAAGTTGTTTATATGATATCTTGTATATTACTTGAATATACACACTAGTGTAGTATAGATAATCAATATATGATTATTTATACGATATTATAAAGTAATAAAAAATAATACTTATGTTATTAATAATTTAATAAATATTTTTGAGATGTTTGTAAAAATCTAATCAGCATATTCAATGCTTCACAGTAAAAACTAGCATATTATGTTACTTAGCAAATAAATAAACCTCTAATGCATGAGACATAGTATCTTTATCATTAATTAGTTCACACAATACGACTGCAGGATATCTAAATCCTGCTAATTTTACTAAATAAATGGCTATTTTAGTATATGCTACAACTTTTTAATATACTACTGTTCTGTCTTCGTAATTACAATACATAATCTAGAGCATTAAGATTAATAGGTTTAGCAACTATCAAAGATAGCAGTGTATGGTTATTTAACGATCGTGTGTATAAACATTTATTTTGCTTCTAAAGCAACTTTTATAATTATAGAAAATCCAATACCTTATCGATATACATATTATTATTTATTATCATTGGTAGATTTAGCTGTAAACAATAATCTTGAGTTATACAAAGATATACATCATGCCATTACCGTGGCGAATAGTAAGAGTTGTCTGTTATTCAGTAATTTTTTAGCAGGAAAATTATATCTCTTGCATTTTTCACGATTTTTATTGTCTAATAACCATGATATCATATCCTTTACGTAAAGGAGAAAGCGCTTTTTACATATTTTATCGGAGTACTATGCTTCTTAACAGATAAAATTTAATTCACGATAAAATGATCTTATTCATAATATGCTCTACCAGAATAGAGTAGCATAAAAGTACGATATATTAGTATATGTAAACAAATATTAATTATTATCATTAAAATGAATATAAAATATACTTATTTGTATATATTACTTTTTAAGAGAAAAACTTTATAATTAGTATTTGTATATTTAATAGTATTAATAATTATTAATTATTTGTCATAACATAGACTTGTAAAATTTTTAAGAATATTATTTAAAATAATTAGCAACTCTCATCATGAATTTAAACAATTATTTTAAAGATAAATTATATCAAACTAATTATTTTTTAATAGATCTATAAATTATACATTTATGTTTATCTTAAGAGATAAGATTCAGTTATTATGAATAATATCAATATAACTTTAGATATTAGATATATACTAGATTGAATATCTGTATATTCTAAAATGTTTAATTGTGATATGAAATAAATTAATATTGATTATACTATTATTAATAATATAGAAAATTTACTTTATAGACAGTGTCTATATGCTTTATTAAATTAATATTATAATACTTACTATCTTAAATTGTAATTTTATGTAATTTTTATTATTAAAAATAAATCAATATAATAACTAATATAAAATATTTATTAATATGATTATTATATTATCCTTAAAGGATAATGTATGTGTGTATTATAGAAACTATTAAAGTTAAGAGACATCATACTTACTCATATTCAAATATATTATAATTTTTTAGTTAAGAAGAATATATATTTTATAAATTATTTGTACATATAATATCTATTATATTGACTAACCATTATAGTTATATATACTATATTAATATATAATTCACCTAAAACTACATATTTAAAATATAGCTATTATATATTATAGAATATTAACAAATAAATTATCAGTAAGATAATTAGTATATATTATATATGTATGTATAAAATATAATTTTATTAATTTAATTAATAATAATGACATATGTTATACAGTTTTCATTTATATTTATTAATATCTATTAACAGTTTAAATAATTTTAAATATATTATATCATTAAAATTTAATATTACATAAAAAATTAAAAAAATTATTTATTTTATAAAGAAAAAATTATTAAAGCAATAAGTCAGTTTATATTAAAATTATTTAGTAATACATTACCAAAATATAAAGTACAAAGTTATCTAGGATATTTATATTATTGATTATCTTAAAAAAACTAAAATTAAAAAATAATAAATGTAAAATATCAATAGATATTATTATAATAAAATATTATTAAATAATCTAGTAACGAAAACAATGTACACAAGTAAATCTTGTAAAAGATATCATTGATTATTTTAGATATTTTTTTAAATAAAAAAAATAATATAAATATATTTTATTTTTATATTGCTAATATCAATTAGAATTACGGTAAATTATTAAAAATAATAATCAAGATATTTATAAAAAAATATTATAATTTAATACAACATAGTATATATACACAATAATATCACATTATTAGGAGTTATTAATCCATGATTAATCCCAAGAAAATTGCATTTATTGCTCGTCAAGTTCAAGAATATATACCCAAAGGATTACGTGAGTTCGGAGAAGATATTGAGAAAAAGATAAATCAAATATTAGTAGCACAGTTACATCGTATGGATTTAGTAAATCGTGAAGAGTTTGATATTCAAGTTAGTAGTATTAATGATACTAACAAAAAACTTGCATCTATTGAACAACGCCTTACTATTTTAGAAAAAAAATTAGAGGTAAAAGATAGTATTATTATTAATGAAGAATAATATGTTCAATAATTATTTTATAAAAATTAAATTAATTATATTACTATTATGATAAAAAATTTTTTAGATAAAATAAATTATAGTATATGATAATGAAATAACTTTATAAAAGTTGCTAATATTATATTTAAAACATATAATATAAAGATATATAGTATAAAGATATTCAAATAACAATAACAAATTTATAAAGTAAATACAAAAAATATTTATTTTACTTATATTATAAGTACAATTATTTAATAAGAAGTTAATTTGTATATACACAATAATACATAATAATATGTTTTAGTTACTTATATAAGTATATATATTTTATCATACATAGAAAAAATTAAATTTTCTAAAAATATTTTTAATATAATTATGTTAATTAAAATATTTAGTGATCATTCATTATATGAAATATCATACATTAAAATAATTTTTCAATACAAATATTTTAATAGTAAATCTTATCATTAATTATAATCATTAAAAATGATAATTTTATCAGTATAAAACATTAATATTATATTATTAAATAAATATTTAATGTGCTATTTTTATAGTAAATAATTTAAATAGATTGCATCTATATATCACAATAATTATATTATTTTATAAGAAAATATATTAATATTTTTATAAAAATTAAATTATAATAAATAACTATAAATTTATTAAAAATTAACTTAAAATATACAAATAATTATATTGATAATAAATAGATTAAAATAATTTTTCTGTAAGATTTTTTAAATTACTAGATAATATATTTATCATATATTGATTATAAAAGATTTGTGTAATCTATATTAATTCAGAACTTTAGTTTATTCACTAAAATACAATGTTCATTGTATCAACTTAATAATTTTTTTAATACAAACAAAAACATATTATCTTTTTATTGTGTAAAGTATTAATAAAAATTATATTTATTTTTTAGTGTTTATATTACTTTTAATATTATATATAGTTTTGATAAAAAATATCTTATTATATAATATATATTGATATATAATAGTATTTGAACAAAAATATAATTATATTGTATAAAAATTAAATAATATGTTTAATACAATAAATACAAAAAATATAACTCATAATTTATAATTTTATATTGTAACTAATAATGCATCATAATAATGATGAATATCATAGTATTCCAAATCTATAGTTAGTATTTAATGTATCGTAATTATATAAATTTTCTACTTAATCATATAACTTATATATAAGATATTATCTCTATATTTACAAGTAATAATATATATATTATTTTATATTATTGATAATATATGTAACAAATATTACATATCATAAATATTAAATACCTGCTATTATAAATAGCATAGACTATAAATAATCAATTCAACAATTTAGCATCCTTTAAATATATAAAATTTATTTTATATAGTACTTAATTAAAAACAAAACTATTATTATAATAATAACTCTTGGAATTATTATTAATAAGTTACATACTTTTGAATAAAACTGTTTTAAAAAATTTATTAGCTAATATTAATGTAACTTTAAAATACATATTTAGTCGGAATAAATGATTACAAATATTATTTATTTTATTTATAATAGCTATTATCAGTATAATATATTCTATATTAAAATATTTATTATTAATAGTTTATTTTTTAATAAATTAATAAAAGAGTAATAGCTTATTTTTAATTTTTAGTATAAAATATTATTTTTATATATTTTAATTTAAGACAGATTAAATATCTTTATATGATATCATCAATAACATTATTTTTTATTTATTTTACTATACTAAACAACTAAAATTAGTTTTTTAAATATAGTCTATAAATTATTATTAAATAATGTTATTATTATTTTATATAAAAATAAAAGACTACTACTCAACGTACACTATAAATTTAATTATTAAAAAATATTCTTTAAAATAGTCATGTAATGTAAAAGTATGATTTCTATGTAGATATATGAAAATTATTTCTAATAAAAAAACTAATAAAAATAAATAATGATTATTTAAATAACAGCATAACAATAACTTCTTATAATAGTACTATTTTATTAATTAAAATATTAAAAATATGATTATTATTATAAATCTTACAAATTTTATTCTAATTCTCACGATATAATTTATAGTGTATCTATTTAATAGATTAATCTTTATTTGCTATAAAATAAATTTTTAAATATTAAACTTAGTTTAAAGTAATATTATATATTCAAATAATACAATATTTCTATGTTATAAAGATGATTAACATAATATTATATAATAAATTATCATTAATAATGAATTATCAAATTCTATCAATAGATAAGATATACTAGAACAGTTTAAGTAATGCACAGTATAATTATTATTTTATAAAACAACATAGATTAAAAAAGTAAAACATTAATTACAAAATAAATAAAATATAAAGTATATTATAAATAAGTATTATACTTATACTTATATCAATATCTTGATAACTCTGTAAGTAATCTTATTACTATAGATAATATATGAAGTGCTTGTTTTAAATTAATTAATGAAGCAAGCTTACAGTAAAAGAAATTTAAAATTTTTATATATAATATACTTTATATTTTATTATAATAATTTAATGAACTATCTATAAATAACTATATAGCACTACTATACAAAAAATAATAATAACTTTATAAAAATCTTTATGTTTTTGATATTGAAATACTATAATAATGTTAACTAATAAATTACATTTTTCTTTATTAGATTTGCTTAATCATTATAGGCATTAAATATATGCAGATACTTAATGATTATCTCTTTTAATTAGATTCTAAATATAATTTATATTCAGAAACATTTTCATATGCTATTTATTATAATACTCATAAAATTATTTATAATATAATTTATTTATTGCTTTTGATAAAGTTAATAAAACTAATTATTTAGTTTATTTATTAAATTTTTTAAAAAAATAATTTATTATATTATAATAAATAAAAATGTTTAATTTAGTCTTAATAACAGAGTATATAATTATTATTTTTTGTTTTTAGTATGTTATATATTACATATATTGATTAAATCAATATAATTGTGTAAGCAATAAATATAAAAATATTTTTAAAGTTTATATATATTCATAAAATTATTTTTATAAAATTAATAATTATTAAATGGTCTTACATGAATAATTGTTTGATTAATATTATATTTTAGCATTAAATGATTTTATATGTTATTCAACTATTAATACATTTATTAATAATAGCTATTTTATATTAAAAATTTGTATATAAAAAAAATATTACATATAAATTTCAAAAAAATAACAAATATTTTTAGTTTATGTTCAATAAAATAACATAATATTTCCTTCATGATTTTTAATAATTCTATCTCAAAAAGATATTTAAATATATTTTATATTATAGTAATTTAACATGTTTAATTACAGGATTTTTTAATCTTATTTGCAACTTTTAATAGTATTATGTATAATATTATTATATTTACTGTAATAAGTATAAAATATATCATATTGAATGATATAGTGTGTTGATTTAATATAATAATATTTATATTTAATTAAAGCTTATAAGTAAAATAATTTATTTTAAATACTGTTATTTTCATAAAAATATTTATTTATATGTTATAATTTATAATTATTGTATACCATATTTATTGTATAATATACATATTAAATACATTAATCTAGTCATAAAAAATTAATATATAAAATATTTTTTGTTTGCATTGATATAACTTTAAGTATCTCTTGAATATAATGTTTAAAGTTATATTAATATAGATAATATCGATAACATATAAGTATATATTACTGCGCTAGTTAAAAAAGAATACGTTATCTTTTTTAAAAAAACATTGATTAATATTCATTTATTAATAATTTATTTTATGATAATAATCATTACTGACTAGTGCTCCTGTCGTAAATAAAAAAAGATTTAGAGATAGTTATGCAAAATAATAATAAATTACGAACTACATTTATAGATACACTTGTTACACCAGAAGAACTAGAAAAAGAACTTCCTGTAATATCGCAGGTTACAAAAAATGTGACAGAATCACGTAAAAGAATTAAACAAATATTATGTGGCAATGATAAACATTTATTAGTTATTATTGGTCCATGTTCTATTCATGATATAGATGCTGCTATTGATTATGCTCAACGTTTAGCGGTGATGCGTAGCAAATATCAAAATAGTTTAGAGATTGTTATGCGTACTTATTTTGAAAAGCCACGTACAGTAATAGGTTGGAAAGGACTGATTTCTGATCCAAATCTTAATGGATCGTATAACGTGAATTATGGTATTCGTTTAGCTCGTCAATTATTATTAAAAGTGAATGAATTAGGCGTACCAACGGCTACTGAATTTCTAGACATGGTTACTGGTCCATATATTGCTGATCTTATTAGTTGGGGGGCTATAGGTGCTCGTACGACTGAAAGTCAGATACATCGTGAAATGGCCTCTTCTTTATCTTGTCCAGTAGGATTTAAAAATGGCACTGATGGCAACATACGTATTGCAATTGATGCTATTCGTGCTGCACGCTCTAAACATATATTTTTATCACCTAATAAAAGTGGTCAAATGACAATTTATCAAACTATTGGCAACCCTTATGGACACATTATTATGCGTGGTGGTAAATCCCCAAATTATCATGCTGATGATATTACTATTGCCTGTGATAACTTGCGTGAATTTGATTTACCTGAACATGTAGTAATAGATTTTAGTCACGGTAATTGCCAAAAAATGCATCGACGTCAGTTGGATGTTGCTGCTAATGTTGGACAACAAATTAAAGATGGATCGCAAGCTATTGTTGGAATTATGGCAGAAAGTTTTTTAGTAGAAGGAGCACAGAAAAATATTACAGGTAATACTATGACTTACGGTCAATCTATTACCGATCCTTGTCTTAGTTGGAAAGATACTGAACATTTATTAGAGATACTTGCTAATGCTGTTAGTACAAAATTATCGTGTTAATAATATTAATTTTTATTTATGTATTCAATAAAATAGTTTTTATATAAAATATGTTTAGCTATACAAGTATGAATAACATATTTTTGTATTGTTATTCATACTATAATATTTTTTAAAACTATAAAAGTTTATTTGTAGTTATGAGAATATTTTTATAAAACATACTTACATAGTATATATGTCTAATATATAAAATATGTAATTTTGTATATTTTATAATAATAAATAATAGTAATATATTGATATATTATATTAAATCTTATCCATAAACAGTACTTAATGCATCTATCTTAATGTTTAAAGATAAATACTCTTTGTAATTCTTTTATAAGAAAAATTACATGTTTAAATATTTGTTTAATTATATATATTGTAATCATTATTATTAATATTTTATATTATAAATAATAAAAATATTAATAGATAGCAATAATCATGGTTATAAAAAATATTTTAAATATTATTACTATAAATAGTATTTATTAAGTTAGTTATATTATTCATTCTTTATAAGATCAATAAAAAAATATATTGAAGAATTTTTCATTAAAAAATACTATTATATAAATCTATATATTGATTCTTTAAAAGAATATAACCATGTTATTTTATCTTTATTTCAAAATAATTAGTAAAATATAAGGAATGAACTATTTTAACAAGATAAAATTTATGTTTAGTTATTAGTATAATTATACTTACATTGTTAATGATCAATAATATCATACTTTTATTAATGACAACAAAATATATATCATATATATAAATATATGATACTTACTTTTTAAAATAATATTAAGCCATCTAATTTATAATAATAAACAGATAAATATCATAAAATAATTTAATCAAAGTATATAAGTATCTATAGAATTGTAAGTTTATTTTTAATATAGTAATACATTTTATTAAAAAATATGTTAGCGACAGATAGCTTTTATGCAACAATAATATAAACTATAAGAGTTATTTTTTAATAAATTTATTTTGTTATAAAAAATTATCAATATTATATATACGAGATCTAAAATATATATTTATATAATGCATTAAATTTATTTAATATAATCTAGTAAAAATATTATTTTTTATTACAGACTATTATATTTAATTTTTCATAAATTATTTTTTAGAGAAAAACTTTTTTATATTGACATAGATCTTCTATAATACAAGAACTACAATTAGGTTTATATGCTTTACAAGTGTATTTACCATGTAGAATAAACCAATTATGGCAATGTAGTTTAAATTTTTGAGGTACTCGTTTCATTAATTGATGTTCTATCTCATATGTATATTTACCACTTACAAAACCTGTACGTTTACAAATACGCATTACATGAGTATCTACAGCGATAACAGGCCAATTAAAAGCAGTATTAAGTACTACATTGGCTGTTTTTCTTCCTACTCCAGGAAGGGCTTCTAGTGCTGCTCGATTGTTCGGTACTATTCCATGGTACTTGCTTAATAAAATACGACAAGTTTTTACGATATTTTCTGCTTTTTTATTATATAGTCCGATATTATTAATATATTTTTTTATATTATCAATACCTAAATTTATAAGATCGTTGGGACTATGAGCAACTTTATAAAGTTGCGATGTAGCTTTATTTACGCTTATATCTGTTGTTTGTGCTGATAATAATACAGCTATGAGTAGCTCAAAATGAGTATTATATATAAGCTCAGTTTTTGGATTTGGATTTTTTTCTTGTAATCTTTGAAGAATTAATATACGTTTTTTCTGATGCATTTGTTTAATTATTTATATAAGTTAACATTATTTTTTATTATAAATAATGTATAATAACAAATATGCTTAATAGTTGTATGCAAATGTAATATATTATATTTATTATTTTCATCTATAAAATACAAAATTTTAGTCAATGATTATATGTGATTATAGTAATAATTAGTTTAAATATGTTGAATTTTCAAAAAAATTTAATGTGATATATGATATTAATTGCTCTTTTTTTAAAAATAATGTTGATAACATGTATTTAATATATATAGTATTGCATATTAATTAAATTAATAATAGTTATTTTAAGTTAATAAAATATTATAAATAATTAAGACGTTCATTATAAAATATTATCTATAAGAAGTATTATGCAATAAATATTTTTAATTAATTTTAGAAAATTAAATAAAAAAATAATTTAATTAGATATTTTAAATATTACAAAATATTATCAATATACTATTTTTTTATAAAAAATATTAAATTTTAATTAAAACAAGTAACTATATTTATTTTATTTAAGAAAATAGATAAATTTTATTTATCTGAATAATTTAATACTAATTCAATATTATAAAGTAAAAAATAATATATAAATATATAATTTCTGTATTAATAATAAATAAATCATATAATTTTTACATTAGGTATTTTGCGAATAGAAATAAACACAAAATATTAATCTCATATAATAATTATTTATTGGTATAAATAATCATTATTAATAATTTTTACTAAGAATAGCTTATATTAATAATAAAAGAATAATTTAAGAATATTAAAGATTTATGTATTTAATAGTTTATTAAAAATGCATTATATTTCGATATAAATATCAATTATTAACATAATATAATTTATTTATTGTTTTATTAAAAATAAAATATTATTAATTAATAATTTTGCTAATTAATATATTTCTAATTATTACAAGGATAATTAAGCAAAATAGTACGTAAAATTATATAATTTTATTTATATCTTATAAAGCAACCTATACTTAATAAGTATTTAACAAATTATTTTTATATATTTCATATATGTACTTAAAAAGATAATATATTCTAAATTTATTAAAAAATTTTACTAAAATTATTTTGCATTCTAATATTAATAATGACTTAAGCATTGTCTATATGTTTACTTAAAATAATTTATATTTATTAGTATATTATATATTGTATATCATAATTAATAAATATTAAAATATTATATAATATATTGTAATAATTTTATATAATTATAAAATTAATCATTAATTATATATTTAAGATATTAATAAAATTATTATTTGCGTATCTTTTAGTATAAGTTTATAATTATTATCATAGATATAATTTGTATTAGATTATGATTCTTAATGTAATGTACTTTGTATATCATATACTAGGAGTTTTTAATTATGACAAAATTAGTTACAGGTATAATTACTAAAGTGCAACATTGGACTAGTAATTTGTTTAGTATTACAGTGCAAGCACCAATCAATAATTTTATAGCAGGACAGTTTGCTAAACTTACTTTAATTATTAACGGTGAGCGTGTACAAAGAGCATATTCCTATGTTAATGCCCCTAATAATAATAATTTAGAGTTTTATATAGTAACGATATTAAATGGTAAATTAAGTCCATATTTACATAAACTGCAAATAGGAGATAATATACAAATTAGTAAAGAGTCTTCTGGATTCTTTATTTTAGATGAAATTACTACATGTAAAAATATTTGGATGTTAGCAACTGGTACTGGGTTAGGACCATATTTATCTATTTTGCAAGAAGGAAAAGATCTTGATCGCTTTCAGAATATTGTGTTAGTTCATGCGGTACGTTTTTTACAGGATTTAAGTTATTTAGCATTGATGCAAGATCTTAAACAGCGCTATAAAGGCAAATTACGTATTCAAACTGTTATTAGTCGTGAAAATGTTACGCAATCTTTATATGGAAGATTACCCATGCTTATTCAAAATGGTTTACTAGAATCTTCTGTAGGGTTAACAATTCATTCAAATAATAGTCATATAATGATGTGTGGTAATCCTCAAATGGTACGTGATACTAAACAAGTATTACAAGATACGCGTGGAATGGTAAAACATTTGCGTCGTCAGCCAGGTCATATTACTAGTGAACATTATTGGTAATGTTTCAAAGAGAATCTATTATACATATTACTTTAATTATCTATAAAAAATAATTTAAAGTAATTTAACTTCTAAAAAATATATTTTTAAAAACTATATTTTATCAGTATAATTATTATTAATTAATAAATATTAATTATTTTATTATTAATAATAAAATTTATTTAAATATTAGGTCTGTTTAAATAATATTTATTAACATTACATAAATAATATTATTATATAATTAGTTAATTAAGAATATATTTCAGTTATATTACAAATAATAAAATGATTAATATAATTTTATTAAAATAATAATATTAGTCATGGTTTAAGTAGTAAGAAATATATTTATAATTAAATATAATATAATTTTTATAATAGTTATAATTTTTAAAATTTTCATTATTAATATATATAATATTATTAATATAATTTTTATGTATCTTATTATTTGATAATAAATTATATAATAATTTTTTTTAAAATAAAATATATTCATTTTATCATATAATCTATATATTATTAGTTATATTAAAATATTAAGTAATACTAATATAAAAGTTATTACATATAATAATGTATTATATTATGCTAAATCTTTTATTATACATTATTTTTTATTAAAATAGCTTAATAATATATTACGTTATTAAATATTATAATTATTTTTATTTTTTATATTATTATTTAGTTAATTGAATTAATATCATACTTACTATCTAGTTTGTTGTTTAAGATAAAATGTAATAATTGTTATTATTAAAAAATATTTTACTAAATACAAGGGCATTATCGTTATATGATTATGTCAATTACTATGGTTTTATAAACATTTTATAATTACTACACTAATGTTTAAAAAATTGAAGTTATTAAATAATATATATGTTAGTATAGCATGATAATATATAAATAATATAATTTTATTATAGAAAGAATATATTATTTATATATGCAATAAATATTATATATCATATATACTATTTTTATTTATTAATATCATTATAGTAGTCAATAATTAATCTTTAATAAAAAAATTAAAATACCTTATAGAAGGTTGTAATGTTAAAATAAAAAAATATTTTATATTATACTGAATTATTAAAATATCTCTGATAGAGATCAAAGAGATATTATAATCGTTTAAAGATTATTGTATTTATCTTGAAAAATAAAAGTTTTAAGATAAATACAATATTAACATTATACATCTATAAAAAAATAAATAATTATTTATCTATATAATTTTATTTACAAGATTTAACAATTAGAGCAAAAGTATCAGCTTTTAGAGATGCATTTCCTACTAATGCGCCATCAATATCTGGCTGCATAAATAGTTCAGCAGCATTTATAGAATTGACAGATCCACCGTATTGTATTAAAATTTCTTGAGCAGCTTTAATATTATATTGAGCAATATGGTTACGAATAAATTTATGTATATCTTGAGCTTGCTTCGGGGTAGCAGATTTACCAGTACCAATGGCCCATACTGGTTCGTATGCTATAACTACATCTGTAAAAATATCAGATGTGCCTAAGATTTTTAATATTGAATCTAGTTGATGTGCACAAACTATATAAGTACTACCAGATTTTCTTTGTGCTTCTGTTTCACCAATACATAAAATAGGTATTAACCCCATTTCTTTTACTGCAATAAATTTTTTTGCAATTAAAATATCATTTTCTTTATGAAGAGTACGTCGTTCAGAATGACCTATAATAATATATTTAACCCCAATATCTTTTAACATTTGTACAGAAGTTTCTCCTGTAAAAGCACCAATTGTATTAATATCAACATTCTGTGCAGCTAATAATATATTCGACCCTACTAAAGCATGCGCAGCGCGTTCTAAATAAACCATTGGTGGAGCGATAACTACTGTACAAGAAACTATTATTTGATCAAGTTCTTGACGTATCTTAAGAATTAATTCATTAACCATATTCTGGTTACCATTTAACTTCCAATTTCCTATTATAATTGATTTGCGCATTATTTTTCCAATTTTAGAAGACATAATAATCCCAATTTATTTAATTGGTATATTTAAGTATTACGTATTATTTTATTATTAATTATATCAACTGATATAATTAGTTCATGATAATATCATATTACGTTATTAAATATTTATTTTAATGAAGATTAAATTAAATATAATTTATTAAGATAATATTATACACAATATATATTAATATCATAATCATATTAGTATAATTATGTATCAAGATATAACAATAATATACTTTATTCGATTTAGTTAGTGTATTTAAGATACATAAAATATTTATATCATATTAATATTAAAATAGTTTTTTTAAAACAAAATGAATTTTATTTAAAATATCTTGCATTATAGATAAATAATAAAAATTATATTTTTAATATTTATTAAATTTATACTATTTTTAATAAAATAATAATTTTATTATTATTTTTGCTTTAAAAATATTTAATAAATACTTTATAATTTTTATATTATATTTTTGTATATTAATATATTATATAGCTATATAATATTCTATATTACATGTAATATACTCTTTTATAAAATAAGAGTTATAATAAATAAATTATTTATTTTATTATACTTGAATAATTATATTAAATAATTAATTTTTAAAAAAATTTTAAGATAAAATTATTTTTATATAAAGATATATAATAGAATGTATATAATTATATTTAAGTGTTATCTGTTGTTTGAAATTAGTAAATAATATGTTGATATTAATAATTATTTATTATTAAAAAATATAGATTATTATATGTAATTGATATGCAATATAGAATATTAATAAATTATAAAATCTATATAACCTATATAATTAGTAATTAATATATACTATATTTTAAAGATTTTTAATTTCAACTAAATATAATTAGTAAGTTAATTCTGAAAGTATATAAAATAATAATTTTTATGAAGTAGTATAAGTTATTATCAATATAATTAATATTATATTTTAATATTTAATTTGAGAAAAATAATATAATTATATTATTATTATAATAATATAGATTTATTATCTTTAGTATATTAATAATATATATGTATGTATTATTATTTAAATAATATGATCAATAAAATAGTGAATTTCATGATAATTAAATGAAGTGATATATAGTTAATAAAGTAGATTTTTCATAAAAAATTAAATATTTGATAAAAAATAATATAGGTACTTAATGTGCGGTAGTAGTTTATTTGAATACTTATAAAAATTAAATAATTAATATAATGATTTTATAAATTAATGATATTTTATATATTAGACATATAAGTTAATATATTAGATATATCAATATAACTATAATGATGATATATTTTTTATATATATGTATTAAATAATACATATATATTAAATAAATGAATCTTAAGGCAATACCAAACGATAATAGTAATTATATATTTTTATTTTTATCTATTAGAATATATTAATATATTTTTTAATAATTATAAATTATATAATTGCATTGATTTATAAGGCATAATATAATTTTTTATAAAACCAGAGGTAATAATTAACAAATTTATTATATATTATTATAATAACTATTTTGTATGTAATGTTAATGTTATATCTTAATTTTTATATTAAAATATTTTTTATTTTTTATTGATCTATATAATATATATAAAATATTATACTACTTTTAAATATCTATATTAATTTATTAAATTATCTTAACATATAATTACATACTCAATTATGTATATAATTCTTTTAGAGAATACAGTATAATTAATTAATATTGTTATATTTATTTCAATTATATTCAATAATTAACTTATTAAATAATAAAAAATATTTTTTAATAAAAAATCTTAATTAGTTATCATATAGTCAATATATCTTATTTACTTAGTAACTTATATGATATATAATATTCTAATATTATATTAGAATAATAAATATAAATAATTTAGCATATTTTATATTAGTATAAAAATATTAGTATATGTGTTATTATATTAATTTTTAGTAAAAACGTTTTACTTATTGATCTTTAATGAATTTTGAAATTTACTTAGTAAACAAAAAAATATTTTTTATTCTATTATTTATTAATACATTATAATTTAGTAATAACAATTTTGCAATTAATAAATGATTGTTGTATTATCCAATCAATCTTAATAATATATATATTAATTATAGTGATAGATTTTTTATATTTAAAAATTTTTTTAAGAAATATTATTCTATTATATAATGATTAATATATTTTTTAAAAACTAATTATTAGTATATTAATAATAACAGCATATATAAGGTATTTAGCATTCATTATACTGAATAACATTTAAATAATTATTTTATCTTATTTATATTATTAGCATAATAAATTATATCATATAATTAGTCTATATTAATATAAAATATATAAAAAATATTAATTTTGTTATTGAGCATTATCATGAAAAAATATTATTAAATAATAATAAACGTAATGAATGACTCTCTTAATTATACAAAATATTTAATGGTTATTTATATAAATAAATTTTAATAAGAATTTTCTTATTATAAGAATAGTACTTATACTACCATGAGTAATACTTGAATAAACAGGTATATAATTTTTATAAAAATATTAAATAATTATTATTTATCATAGTATTAAAAATTATAGTATTTTTAAATACATAAGTTATTTATTAGATTAATAATCTTATATTTTTAAAAAGTTTTTATTATTATGCTATTTATAATTAGTTTATATAAATTACATATGCTATAATACAATAATTAATTATGATAAGTAATAATGTTCAAAAAAATTTATTACTGATAATAATAAAAATAATTAATAAATAAAAAATTATTTATTAATAATGTTTATCTATTATACAAATAAATAAGTTATTATTTACATAAGTAAGTTTTATCACTATTTAGGGGCGTAGCTCAGTTGGTAGAGCACCGGTCTCCAAAACCGGGTGTCGCGAGTTCAAATCTCTCCGCCCCTGCAATATAATATTTTTAATTTTGTTGTAATATTAAAATATAAATCCATAATATTGTGTAGTATATTTAATACAAACTTAATAAGTTTTAATTATTAAAAATAATATTTTTATTAAATTAAATTTTTTAACTTAAATTCAGCAAATAATATATTATTTTCTGTTAAAAATATTGTTATATTGATACATTATTATTGTAAATATTATTAAATTAAAAATTTATTATAGTTAGATCATTTATCTACTGTACTATACAATAATACCTTAAAAATATTATAAATATAATATTCTGTTAACACATAATATAATTATTTTGATTAATATATTACAAACAAATACGATATTTATGTGTTTATATTAATAGTAATGAATATATTATCAAGTAGTTATGATATCTGATATAACATTTGTATATTACATAATACTAATTAAGTGTTTTATTATAATGATAAATTTTTAATATTAATATTTTTAGTTAAGTTACAATACTTAAATTAATTAGTAAATATATTAAGAATAGAACTAGAAATACTAAAAATTATAATATTAATTATATATAACATTATTTATTATTAATAATTATTTGATAAATAAAATAAAAAATATAAAGTAAAGATTGTATAAATTGTTATAATTTGTTATATATAATTAATATATCTTATTAAATAGATTAACTATAATACCAGATACATTATAAATTTTAATTTAAAAGATAATATATAAATATTAATATATATGCAATTAAATTAGATAGTAACTTATTTTAATATATTACTTTTTATAAGTATAATGATCATAACATTAATACATAATATTATAATTTAATTTTAATATCTTAATTAATAATTTATGATATATATTGTTAATAATAATTAATGTGTTTATTTATTAGTAATATATAGTATATGATATTTAATATTTATTTATAATCATATTAATTTAATATAATAAAATACATAATTACATACCAATTTAATATATTACAAATAAAATACTTTTGTTATTAGTATAATCCTCAACATTAAAAAATGTTACAAAATTATGAAATAATAATTTTCTGATTAAATAATTATAATCATTATTTTAGATTACATAAAATAAATGTATATAATTTTAATATTATCTTTTATCAATAAATAAGTATTTCTTTATGTAAGATATTTATTTAATATATAGTCATATAATAATATTTTATAACTTGAGTAACTTGATTAATATATATTAATTTTATTATTATAACATAATATTTATATATTATATAAAATTCTTACAATATCTCTTAATATAATTCAACATAATAAATATGTTTGCATATAATATATATACCTATATATACCTATATATACTTATAGTAAGTATAATATATTAAAAAAGAATAACACAATATATAATTGTTAGTAGATTATATATAATTTTATTATAAATAAATTATTTAGTACAAGAAGTCATTAATAATATTTAATTATATATGATATACAATCAATAACATTATAAATATAATATTACTAATTTATTTATAATGAAATTATATATTTTTTATATAATTAATATCTGTCCGTAATACATTAATTAATTCAATCATATCTCTAGGTAATGGAGCATGCCATTCCATATGTACTCCACTAATAGGATGATATAAGCGTAACATTGTTGCATGTAGTGCTTGACGATCAAAATTATTTAGTACATATAAAAGTTCTTTGGATGCTCCTTTAGGAGGTCTAGGACGACCTATATATATATTATCTCCAACAAGTGGATACCCGATATGTGCCATATGCACACGTATTTGATGCGTACGGCCAGTTTCTAAACGTAAACATAAACGCGTATGCATACGAAATTTTTCCATAATACGATAATGCGTAATTGCTGGTTTACCTAAATGACTTACAGTCATATGTGTACGTTTTATAGGATGTCGAGCGATAGGATCTTTTATTGTTTTACTACCTGTAGTCATTATACCCATTGCTATAGCTTCATATTCACGTGTAATTTTGCATCTCTGTAATGCTTGAATTAAATTAGTCTGAGCAATTAAATTTTTTGCTACGACCATCAAACCTGTAGTATTTTTATCTAATCGATGTACAATACCTGCACGCGGTAAATGAACACTATATGGATAGTGATATAATAATGCATTGAGCATAGTATCATTTTTATGACCAGCACCAGGATGTACTACTAAGTTATGTGGTTTATAAATTACTACAATATCATTATCTTCATAGATAATATTTAAAGGAATGTTTTGTGGTTTCCAAGTTTTTTCTTCTATTAATGCATTAATAATAATTTTTTGACCACCTAAAACTTTTTCTTTAGGTTTTTTGATAATTTTACCGTTAATTTGAACTCGTTCATCTAATATCCATTTTTTTATACAAGATCGTGAATAATCAGGAAATAATTGAGCTAAAGATTGATCTAGACGATAACCTAATTGTGATTCTATTATTGTTGCAGTTAGTTTTATTTCTTGTGTCATATTTTGTTCTTTTATAAAAATTATATATTTTAATTACTATTATAATATTATATTTAATATTTATTATATTTTATTAAAAAATTATACTCTTGCATTAAATTATTCTATAAATACATCATTTATATATTATTTTATATAAAATTATGTTTATACTAATCTGTACTTAACTATTACAAGTTAATTAAAATAATAATTATTTTCAAAAAATATCTATTACTTAGATATTAAAATATAAATATATTATAGAATCTACTTTTTAAGTAAAATGTAGCAATTTAAGAAATTTTTTTTAAAAAAATTATTTTATAATTTATTTTAATCAGCTGATGTTAGTAAAGAATTAAGTTTAATTTTTATTTAGTACTGTAACTCGATATATATAAAATATATTTATCTTCTTGTGATTTAATCGAAATTAGTATAGTGCTGTAAAATTTATTTTGTAGAGAGTATAGTAGATATATCAGCTATGCATGTATTTTACAATATGTCATACTATTATTTATAATAAATAACCATGTATTATTAAAATAATAAGTTTATATATAATATATTTTAAAAAAATATATATAATAATTTGACTTATATTTTATTAAAAATAATTAATATTATAAATAATTATTAATTATAAAAATTTTAATGATTATATACCACAAAATAAGAAAATATTTTTTATTTAGAATCTTTATCATTGTAATTATTTTAATAAAAATAACAAATATACCTTTATATTATAGTTATTTTATAAGGTAAGATACAATATATTATATCATGCTCCTTAAAATAATAATGTATATAATATATATTATATTTAATATATAACAAAATTACATATTTTAATGCATATTACATTGATATATCTTACTATATAATAGTAAAAAATATCATTTTATTAAATAATATAAATTAAAAAATTATTATATTTTCATGAAATAAACATATTATATATTTTTAAATAACATATGTTATAAAGACATATTAATTTTTAATATATAAATACTAACTATTAAAATATAATAATTTTTTGTTATTATTTAAGTAATTATTAATTTACTTAAAAAGTAACAATTTTATTGAAAATTGTTTATATTTTATATCATTCATACTATGAATTAACCTTATGAATTATATTATATGATAAAATATATTTATTATTTTTATAAAATTCAAATAAGTTATTTTTAATAATAAGTATGGCTTAATTAATTTAAATAATTTTATTTTAATATTTTATTTTTATTTATTTAAACATATAATATAATAAAAAAAATGTTTTCTCTTAATATAGTTATTAAATAATATAATAATTTTTATAAACTTACTTAAGTTCTTAAATAAAAATATTTTTTTGTTTGGTATATAAAAAATAGCTATAATTTTTTAAAAAAACATAATAATTAAAAGAATTTTATTAATATATAAAATTTACAAGACAATAATTAATATCATTTCTATATATTTTATAAAAAAATTATATTATGCTATCATTAATCATGATATTTTTATTATTAAATAAATTTTTTATCATATATAACAATTATAGTAAATTATTAAATGTTTAATATTGTAATAATATGTAGTCAAATATATTAAAAGTAATAAAAATTTTACTTTTTCATAAAAGTACAATATATAAATATTTTTTATTATTTATCCTGGTTCTTAATATGAGTATATAACTAATTATTTTATAGAAAATAATAATATTTATTAAAATAAATAACTATATTTCTTATATATTAAATAATATTGTATTTATTAAAATAATGAATACAGTAAATATTAATATATCTATAAAAAATAAATTAATTATTAATAAATAAAATTTTTTATTTTTTAATAAATATTATTTTTGTGTATAAGTGCATATATAAATATGTGATAAATATATTTATTTAATATATCCTTAAAAGACTTAGAATATATCCTGTTATATACTAAGAATCAATATATCATATATATACTTATTCAACCAAAAAATAAAAATTATCTATATCATTTACGTTATTTATTATTCAGTATATATTATATATAAAAAATTATATATAAAGATTAAATATACACAAATATGCTTAAAATAGCATTAAAGATATTACTTGCTTAAAATAAAATATAAAGTCATATCAATAAATAATTATATTATTTATGAATCTCGTTAAAGATTGCTTATAAAAAATTATAATATAAAGTATTACAATTAGCATCACCTTAGTAAGGTAATGCTAATTACTAATATATTAACTATAACTAGATTTTTATTTAGTATTATTTTGTATTACAATGTTTATTAATAAAGTTGTATTTCACATGTATACATGTATATAAGGAAATTATAAAAGTTTCACAAAAGTCAATCAGATATTCTTGATTTTTATTATTATGTAATACATAATCAAACTTAATATAAAGAAAGGCTTGATATGAACATAGATAACCCATTACTAATATTACGTAAACAGATTAGCGCTATTGACAGTAAATTACTTGCATTGTTGAGCGAACGTCGCACTCTTGCAGAGTCTGTTGCCGTAGCTAAACAAAAAAATCATCGCCCAATTAGAGATAAAGAACGTGAACGTGAATTACTAGCTTTATTAATAGAACAAGGTAAAACACTTAATCTTAATGATGATTATATTACTAAATTATTTCAAATAATTATTGAAGATTCTGTATTAACTCAACAATCTTTACTACAAAATCAATATAATCAAAAAACAAAACAATCAGCTCGTATTGCATTTCTTGGTACTAAAGGATCTTATTCTCATATAGCAGCCCGTCAATATGCTAATCGTCATTTTGAACAGTTAATTGAATCCGGATGTCATAGTTTTAAAGATATCTTTAATCATGTTGAAAATGGGCAGGATGATTTTGCAGTATTACCAATTGAAAATACAAGTTCAGGATCGATTAATGAAGTATATGATCTCTTACAAGACACTAGTTTATCAATTATAGGAGAATTAACAATACCTATTAATCACTGTATACTAACAGCAAGTCATACGTTACTTAGTAATATTAAAACAGTTTATAGTCATTCACAACCATTTCAACAGTGTAGTAAATTTATTAATAATTTTCCAGAATGGCAAATTAAATATTGCGACAGTACTGCTACTGCAATGAAAATTGTTGCAAAATTAAATTCTCCACATGTTGCAGCTATTGGTAGTGAAGCTGGAGGATTACTCTACAAGCTACATATTATAGAAAAAGACTTAGCTAATCAACAACAAAACATAACTCGTTTTATTATATTAGCACGTAAAGCAATTAAAGTATCATATCAAGTACCAGCTAAAACAACATTAATTATAGCAACTGGTCAGCAATCAGGTGCATTAGCAGAGGCGCTTTTAATATTTCGTGAACATAATATTGTAATTACAAAGTTAGAATCACGTCCTATCCATGGTAATCCTTGGGAAGAGATGTTTTATTTAGATGTGCAGATTAATGTTAATGATATAGCCATGAAAAAAGCTTTAAAAGCATTAAATTACATTACTCGCTCTCAAAAAATATTAGGATGTTATCCGAGTGAAAATATAGTTCCAGTTTAATAATTAAAAATGTTATTTTTTCATAAAAAATAAATATACTATAATCAGTTATGATAAATAACATATAAAATATTAATGTTATTTAGAAAATACTTAAATTTATATATGATTTGAATATCGTAGATAGTTATTTTGTATTAGTATATACTTTACTTGTTATTACAAGTATATTATATATAAAATATAATAACTTGTAATAATTTTGTATATAATACAACTATCTTAATTATAAATAATTTGTATATCTTTATACTATTGCTTTAATAGCAATAAATCATACTGTAAATTATTAATAATATAATTATTTTTAACTTAGTTAAATTACATAGTCTAATTTCTTTTAAAAAGTTAACTTATAGAAAGATTATTCTTTAAATAATTATCTTGTTATAAGTTAACCAAATATATTTTATTAAATTTTATAGTTTTAGTCATAATCATTAATATATTAAAATTATTACAATAATCATGTTTTATTATATATATTTTGTATTATACTTTGATTATATATTATTTCTCTTTATTAGGATAAAATAATTTTTTAATAAAAATTATTATCATTATTCATTACTTCAACTAGATTGTTATTTGACATAAAATATTTTTTTATAAAAAATAATGATATTAATGTTATCAACATTAGTAAAAGTGATGATATCTTATAAGATATAAGTTATTTTTCTTAACTAGCATATATAAATATATTAAAATATACTAATTTTAAAATAAATATTAAATTTTCTAAAATATAAAAGACATGAATTCTTGATCAAGAATTAAGTGTAATTTTTATTATACAATATAGATATAATGAATGATTTCCTAAAATTCATGATAATGTAATATAAATATTCCAAGATCTTTAAAATATACTTATTTATAACGTAATAAAATATTTTCAATATATTCAAATAAATATTTTTAATTTTTTAAAAAATTTATAAAATAAATTATTAGTTATTTATTTTTTTTATTATTATAAGCATAATAACTTTTAATTTAAGTAAAAAGTAATTAAATTTTTAGTTTAAAAGTTTCTTAATATTTAATATTATTTATATGTTTTTACTATTTTATATTTGCTCTTTAACTGATATGTATTGCTATTATATACTTTTTAAAATATTTTATTTACGGTAATCATTAGTCTAATATAATAAAGTACAACTTGCTTTTTAAAAAAATTTAAATTTTCTTATTAAACTAATGTTCTATTGTTTGAGATCTATTAATAAATAAAGTTTTATCATTAGTTACTAATAAAGATATTACCTGACTAAAGAATTTATAATAATGTTTAATAAGTGATAAATAATTTTTTGAAGAGATAATAATCTTTACATATAATTATGGATCTGAATAAAAACGATTAATCATTACTAATTCTAACTAATAAGATGAAGAAGATAGCATTATTAATTATTATAGTAATACTGTTTTTTCAGTGAAGTCACATGCCATATCAATAAAAATTGTAAAATGACCTAATGCGTTAATAAAAGTGATATACTGATTATTATTAACAGAATTTATACAATATATTTTAGTTCCCCAAACTTATATTTGTTTTAGAAAGCATTGATAAAATTCAGGTATTCTACCATCATAATATATGATTATCTGTTTGGTGAACCTAGTAACATTAAGACCAAACATAAGGTGTAATCCTAATATTGGTCTTTGATACACAACTAATATTCCTTATAATGATTTTTGTTTTACTGAACTGAAATCTATTAGTATGCAATTAACAGGAAGTATTGATAAACGCGCAATTACTTCTTAAGTTAGATGCATTGTTACACTAATAATTACTATAACTATATTATTATATGTTTTTGCTCTAGGCCAATATTATTTCTTAAAAAGAATAAACTTTATCACCAGACATATGTAGCATTATTTTAAATAACATGTTCATTTGAATATTTTACCAATAATAACTATTTTACGTAAATTTAGTTTTAAAGTTATAAAAAATACATTTTCTATAAACATTACATTCGTGTATAATATGACGTAGAATGTTTTGTATTAAATTTAGTTAAATACTCATATTTTTAGCTTTTCTTTGGCAAGCAGCCAATAGTATCTTTTTCAAAAAAAATCGATCGACATACTATCATAGTCATTTTTACCTGTTTTAATTTTATTATTAATTGTAAACGATTAACTATTAAATTGATTAGTTTTTTATCCATAGTAGTAATATTGTTATGCAATTATATTGGTTCAGTTATCATTATTTTACTCTTTATGATTGCTTTTTCTATGCTAATATTTATATGATTTTAATAAATTAATAGATTAATTAGCTCTAAGATAAATATATGAGTGAATAAATAATATTTTTTAAATATATTATTATAATTTTCAATTAATATATTAAATATATTATTTTATAATAGTAATATATAAAATTTAATCATTAAAATGATAATTATCTTATTGAAAAACAAGAATACATAATGTTCTATTTTTAGTAGAAAGAAAAAATATATTAAATATAATTATTTAAGTTTATTAAATAGTTATGTTATTATTAATTAATAATATACAAAATATTATGTAATATATATGTTATCTACTCATAATGAATGAAAATATTAAATCTTTAAAATATATCGTAATTATCATAATTACATCTTAATCAAATAGATTATCAATATTCTTGATATAAATACTGTTTAATCTTTATACTATACAGTATTTCACTTTAATTAAACATATCAATATTTATTAATATTATATATTATTTTAATAACATATAATTATATAAAGTAATATATAAAATCTTAATAAATAGTTTAGTAAAATAGATATTTTAAAAAAATTTTGGTTTACTTTTTAAAAAATATTTTTAAATAAAATTAAAATAATATTAATAAAATTTAAAAAAATATTTTTACTTTTTATAAAAAATAAATTTTATGTGGTTTTAGCAGATATATAATTATTATATAATATAAAATTAAATTTTTTATTTTATATTAAAAGTATATCTTTAATATAATTATTAGATAATTATTATTTAATTAACATAATATATCTTTTATTTATAAATATACATAATATACATAATATTTTTATCAAATATTTTTAATACAATAAATATTTAATTTTATTAAAAAAATTTTTTTATATGGCTTAACATATTTATTATTTTAATGATTACTGTATATCATATGTGTTTAAAATTTTTTTGTATATTTTAATTATTATGTTATTCAATGAATAATAAAATTATTTTAATTTTATATTATGGTAGAGTATTTATAATATTTTGATTACTATATGTATATTTATCAAGTAGTTTAAATAAAAAATAATTAATTAAGATTTATACTAATAAAATAGTTTTCATAGTATTGATATCATCATATATGATTAGTGTGTTAAAAGTATTATATTTACATGTAATAATAATATTAGTCATTATAGTTAAATATAGTATATATGTTATAGTTTTAAAAAATTTTAAGTATATTATTGATAATAAATAATATATTTATCTATAGCGTTATACTATTAATAACAGAGAAATATTTAATGTATTAATTATATAACAGTTTGCAATGATATAGAAAAATAATTAATTGTTACAATAAATATAATTAATTATTATAACAACCTATCTACTATATAGATAGTATATTATAAATATAATTAAATATTACTATAAAATTATCTTTAAGTATAAATATATTTTATGTGTTTTATTTAAATTAAAATGTTTATAATATACTATTTATGTTTAACATTAATGAAATAATACAGCTTTTCTAAAATAGAATATTATTTATTTATAAAATATTTTTTATTTATAAGAATAATGACTAATTATAATAATTTTATGTATTATATTCAGTCTCACATAAGTAACTACTTAATACATCCATCAAGTAAATAGTAACATTCATAAATTCTATATAATAAATATTAGTAATTGTTTCGTAAGTATCATGCACTTGATGTTATTAGATCATTTTTTTAAAATTATAATACATCGAATATTTTATAAATAAAATATATTATAATTGTTTTATTCCTCACTAATATTAGTTAAGTGATTAGATAATATTGTGTAAACATCTTTTATAGAAAATTAATATAATTATTATATAGTTAAATTAACTAAATGTATACACAAGCTGTATACATTTAGTTATAGTGCATTTTATGTACAATTATTCTTTAATAATTAACATAATTTCATTGTTTATACTAATATGTATGATAATAATAAATAAAAAAGAATAGATTTATTGTATACTACAATGATAGCGTAACTTATTGATGATCAAGTAATATCATTATAGATTTATTAAAATATTAAAATATTTAATATTTTAATATTACAGTATTTTATATACAAGTTAAGCTATCTACAATGAATTATTTTATTGCATTTTTTAGTATTTTACCAGGAACGAATGCTGGTATCTTTGTTGCTGGAATATTAATCTTCATGCCGGTTTGTGGATTGCGACCAATGCGCTCATTACGATAATTAACTTTAAAAGCGCCAAAACCAACTAATTGTACAATATCACCTTTTGTTAGGGACTCCACAATTGTCGCAAGAATAGTTTCTAAAGCTAATTTGGATTGATTTTTAGATAAATCAGTTTTTGCAGCAAGCACAGCAATGAGTTGAGTTTTGTTCATAAATTATCCTTAAATTCTATTGATCACCATGCAACATATACCAAGTAATATTTATTATTTTTGTATGCATTAATAACATCTATTTTTATCCAACTATTCAATACATTATTGAGATAAACATCTACATTTCTAAAAATTATCAATAAGATATTAAATTAAGTTTGTCTTTTTATTGTACTGTACTAAAAAATTAATATTTAATATATTGGATTACGTAGTGCATGAGAAGTTCCTTAAATTATTTCTATGATATATATGAGTTATATAGTAAATAAATAGAATAAATATGTTTTGTATTATTTATGAATAATTGTATGTTATTTTTTAGTATTTAAAATTGTATTTGATATGAATTAATATAGATATATTTAAGAATACATAAAATATTTTTTATAAACTTTCGTAAATATGTTTTATATTTTATTAAGAATATATAAATAATATTAATTAACAAAATTCTCTACATAGTAAAACCAAAAGATATCATAATAATTAGTAAATAAAATTTATTGAATTAAGTATTTCTAAAAAATATCTTAATTTACGTTAAGATATTTTATCTTAAAATATTACAGATTATCTTTAAATAGATAGATAAATGAATTTATTATTATAATTAGTATTGTAACAATATTTTATTATCTAAGAATACAAAAAATATAAATTATTTATTTTATTGAAAAAATGCATTTATTATTTTAGTAAAGATAATTGATATAGCATACTTATTAAGTACTTATATCATAAAATAATAATTTATTATAACGTAAAATCAGAGTTTTTATATCCTTATCAATAACTATTATAATTTTAAGGTAATAATATAGAAAATATTTATTTAACTACAGATATTTTCATAAAATAAACAAAATATAATTTATTGAGTCAATAGTATATTTGTTCGATATGATTAAAATAACCTATGCTATACCTATTCTAAATATTATATGATAATCATTGTGTTAATTATATAATAAAATTTTAATAAATCATATTATTATTCTTTTAGTTAATTATACAATATAAATATAACTAGATACTTTTCTTTAATGATACTATAAGCATATAAATATAATTTTTTATACTTTATAAGTATCTGCAGTATAATTTAAGATTTAATAATTAAAATTTATCTATTTTATCAATCATATGCTTATCAAGCATATACAATTTATCAGATAGATATCATTTATTTCATTATTAATGATATTAAATAATTACAAGTATTTAATTTTAAATATACAAGATTAGATGAATATAAAATTAATAAATATATCATTTAATTTGAGATATATTGCATAAGTAAACAACATTAAGTATTAAATTTATTATACCAATCATACATTATTAGTATAATATACAGAATCTTATATAGTAAATTAGATATAAAGTTTAAAATAATAAATTATTTTTATTTTATCATTAATAATATATTTTATTATTTTATTTATATAAGGAAATAATTAATATTTTCTTATTAAAATATTAATTGTATTCCTAAATACTTAAAAAGTAATTTTTAAGAAATCATTCATATAATTAAAATATGTTAATATAACTTCATATGTATGTGAATATGTATTTATTTATAAATACATATCATATTAAATTATTTAAAAAGACATATTATTTTATCAAAAGATGTAAATGTAGTTTTATTAAGTAATGATAAATTATATTATTTACTAAATAATATGAATAAGTCTTATTTAGTATAGCAATGCTTAAGTGACACTAAGAAAATTATTTTTAGTATATATCTTTAATCATTAATGTATCATCAAATAGTATATCATAATATACTAATATTGTTATATTAAATATTGTATTTAAAAATTATGTTATTAATAGTAATAAGCGAATATTACAAATCAATATAAAAAAATAAATAATTAATATTTTCTCGTTTGTTGATTTATATCATATAAATTTTATTATAAAACATACAATATTATTTTATAATATATAAATAGTTTATTACAGTATAATTTTCTTTAATGATTATCCAATAATTAGATTAGTAAAAGTATACTTATATTGATTTTTTATTAAAATTAATCCAACCTATATTAATTAATATATTATGAATAACTATCTAATATAGATAATGTACGTATCATATGATGATATATATAAATAATAAAATTATTATCTATAATGATAATTATTAAATTCTTTAATAATTCAGTTAAATATATGTAGTAATCATTATTAAATAATAAATATAATTTTTTTGGTATAATAATGTCATCATTATTATTTTATATAATATAAAAAATTTTTAAAATTTACTTAAAATAATACTTATATTTTTATTCTTAATAATAAAATATATATTACATAGAATTAATGATAATTTTTGTGTTATATTACTATTTAATACTTAAAATAACAAATTTAAAAAAACTATTTATTATGATTGTAATATTAATTATTGAATTACCTGATTAGGTAAATATATAATTCATTAAACCTATTATAATAGTTATTAACTATAATTTTATAAAGTATTTTCTAATAAATATGTAATCAAATTAATAAATCATAGATATTTGTAATTCATTCATAGTGATCCTCAGTATTTTAATATAAATAATAAATATTTAATATTTTAATTGTTATAAAATATTAATATTACTATTGATAATAGTTAGCTAATAAATATTAAAAATATTGTATGTTTTTTATTAAGAATGACTATTATTAATTATAATCTAACACATAGATATGTTGACTATAAATATAATTTATAGTTTATAAAATATTTATAATATTATAAATAAATCTTGATACAGCATGATGTTTCTAATGAATAATCAATATAGTAATACTATATCCTACAATACAATTGTATTATATATATTATTATTTAATGATATCTCAAAATAAAATATAATAAAATGAATACATATAATTTATATATTAAATATATTACTTTAACTGATCATATAACCTATTAATTCAACAATATTTTTAGTTATTATTTATTAATAATATTATCGTATTATTCTTACTGAAATAAATAAAGTACAATGATAAATATATATTGATTAGACTATTAATACAAATTATAAATTGTATGTTTATCTTAAAAAAATAAATCATTATATTTATTATATTAAAACGTCTATAATACTTGAATATACAGTCTATAATTTAACTGTAATAGTTTATACTTCAAGTTTATAGAAGTATCACAAATAAATAATAATATATAAATTATTGAATATTAATATTTAATAATAAATAAAGTATTTAAATAAAGATTATTAATGAAAATATTTTTTATTAATTATATTACTGGATTATAATTAGTATGCAACAAAAAAAAGTTTTAATACGTCAACTGGGGCTACAAGAATATATGCCGATTGTAAAAGCTATGTATACTTTTACAAATCAACGTACAAAGAATACATTTGATGAACTTTGGTTATTGGAGCATTATCCTATATTTACTCAAGGAAAAACAGGTAATAATAAACATATATTAACATTAGGAGATATTCCTGTAATTCAAAGCGATCGTGGAGGTCAAATAACTTACCATGCTCCTGGTCAACAAATTATGTATGTCCTTATTGATTTAAAACGCAATAAATATAGCGCACGACAACTTGTAAATAATATAGAACAAGCAGTTATTGATACTCTTGCGTATTTTGGTATAGTAGCCCATTCTATAGTATATGCTCCTGGTGTTTATGTTAATGAACAAAAAATTTGTTCTTTAGGATTACGTATCTATAAAGGTTGTTCATTTCATGGACTTGCATTAAATACTGCCATGGATCTTAGTCCTTTTAATCAGATTAATCCTTGCGGTTTTACTGATATAAAGATGACACAAATTAGCATATTAAATATTAACGTTACACTTAAAGATGTACAAGTAATATTAGTTGAGAAATTTACACAAATATTAGGTTATAACACTGTTGAGTTCTATGATTGGAAGATCTGCGATTATAAGTAAAAGAATGTATAACATGTGGTGTATAATTTTATGATACGAATATAATGGATTTTATTATGTTAAAAAAAAATCATATCAATCAAAAAAACATACTGCGTAAACCTCAATGGATAAAAATTAAACTTCCAGCAGACTATACTCGCATTCAAACTATTAAAGAAATGATGCGTAAAAATAACTTACATTCTGTATGTGAGCAAGCATCCTGTCCTAATTTATCTGAATGCTTTAATCAAGGAACTGCTACATTTATGGTTTTAGGTGCTATTTGTACCCGTCGTTGTCCGTTTTGCGATGTTTCACATGGTCGTCCAATGAAACTAGTAGATACTAACGAACCAAAAAAAATAGCACAAATAGTCATTAAAATGGGGTTACGTTACGTTGTTATTACTTCTGTAGATCGTGATGATTTGCATGATGGAGGAGCTCAGCACTTTGCGAATTGTATTTATGCAATACGTTCTAAAAGTCCTAATACAATTATTGAAATTTTAGTACCAGATTTCCGTGGCTGTATGAATGATGCATTAAAAATTTTAACAAAAACACCACCAGATGTATTTAATCATAATCTCGAGAGTGTACCAAGATTATATCGCATAGTTCGTCCAGGAGCTAATTATAATGGGTCTTTAAAATTACTAGAAAATTTTAAAATAATACATCCAAATATTCCTACGAAATCTGGCTTAATGGTTGGTTTAGGTGAAACTAATACAGAAATTATTCAAGTAATACATGATCTCTTCTTGCATGGTGTTACTATGCTTACTATTGGACAATACTTGCAACCTAGTAAACACCATTTACCTGTGCAGCGTTATATTAATATTAATGAATTTAATTATTTAAAAAAGAAAGCTTTAGACATAGGATTTAATTATGTAGCTAGTGGTCCATTAATACGTTCTTCTTATCATGCTGATCTTCAGTCTAAAGGTATCGTAATAAAAAAATAAAAATAATATTATATTTTATATAAATAATCTGTATTAAATCGATATGATATTTTATTTTGATTACCAGTATTATCTATATATAAATTGATTTCAATAAGAGAAAAAATAAATTTATAAAAATCTAAAAAATCTTTTGTGCTTATTTGTATTTTTTAATAACAATTAATTATAATTTAATTGTTTATAAAAGATGCTGTCATAATTCATATTATGAATAATATATATAGTTTTACTTTATATATATTTTATACTCTATGATAGTTATTTGCTAAAAAAATTTATATGATTTAAAATCATTAATTCATTCTTATTAAGAATAATATTTTTATATTTTATATTATTAATAATAAAACTATTTCTTAATTGATGTTACAGAAAAAATACTTGAGAAGTAAATCGCGCATATAAAGAAGATATATTATTTAATATAATAATATACAGATATACAGATATATTTAATAGTCAAAGATTTTATCTTATTATACGACTTTAAATATTCTTTAATAATATTTAATTACTTTATATATTAATAAATATTAATATTTGTTGATCTATTTATTTTGTGGTATATATTTCATTGATTTAATATTATATTAGAGAATAATATCTACATTGTTCTTATTTACTATATAAATATAATTAAATACTATTATTATATAGTATAATATATATAAAAATATTATTTGTTAGATAAGAAAGTCAATTTATTATTTTAAATAAATATTAAATATTATGAACAATATTAATAATTATAATATATTATATTATTCATGAATCATTTTAATATAAAAATTTTTATACTTTTAACTAATTATTAATATTATATTTTATTAGTAATATATTATATTAAAATTAATAGATTATTTATTCATTTATATAATCATTCATTATGAATCATCATATCAATGATATGAAGTTTTAAAGATATTATATTGTTTATTAAAAATACTTTGTAGATAAAGATATTTAATTAAAATATATTGTATAATTTTCTATATTAACTAATTAATTTTATGTTGCTTACTAATTATTTATATATCTATCATTATTTAATAATAAAATAAATTATTTGTTATGATGTTTATGCATAAACATCCAGTTCAGTCCTAAAATAATAAACCATAATGGTGCAATCATTAATGCATTACATGTATCTTGTTTGAATGTTAATAATATTAGTATAAAAATAAAAAAAATTAAACATATCCAACACATTATTGTTCCATACGGCATTTTATATGTTGATATTATATGCAGATGAGGCCGCTTTTTACGGTAAACAATATAAGAACATAAAATAATAGACCAAATAAACATAAATAAAATTGCTGAAATTGTAGTTACCATGGTAAATATGGTAATTATATTAGGTATAAGATATATAAGTCCTACACCTCCAAGCAAACAAAAACAAGAAAAAAATAAACCTGCAAATGGCACTACTTGTTTAGATAATAATGCAAAGCTCTGAGGAGCTTGACCATTTTTTGCTAAGCTATAAAGCATTCTACTAGTTGAAAAAAGACCACTATTAGCTGAGGATGCTGCTGAAGTTAAGACTACAAAATTAATAATACTAGCAGCTGCAGGTAAACCAGCTAGCACAAACAATTCAACAAAAGGACTTTTATCTGGAACTATGAAACTCCATGGCGTTACTGACATAATTATTATTAATGCAAATACATAAAACATAATTATACGCATTCCAATAGAATTAATTGCTTGAGGTAAATATTTTTTTGGATTTTTTGTTTCTGCAGCCGTCGTTCCTAGTAGCTCAATGCCAACAAAAGCAAATATAGCATTTTGAAAGCCAGCAAAAAATCCATTTATACCTCTTGGGAACCAACCACCATAGTTCCATAAGCTACTAAATGAGGCTATGTTACCAGTTGGAGATTTATAGTTTATTAATATCATGCTTAAACCAATCAATATTAATAACATAATAGTTACTATTTTAATTATAGATAACCAAAATTCTATTTCACCAAATGTTTTGACTGTTGCGAGATTCAATCCTAGTAAAAAAAATAATATAGTAAGAGAAGAAAGCCAATTAGAAATACCATGGAACCAAAATTGTGTGTAAGATGTCATTGCAATAATATCAGCAATTCCTGTAACTATCCAACAAAACCAGTAAGTCCAACTAGTAAAGTATCCTGCCCAAGGTCCTAGTAGATCAGCAGCAAAATCACTAAAAGATTTGTATTCTAAATTAGATAATAGTAATTCACCCATAGCACGCATTACAAAAAATAGCATAAATCCTATTATTATATAAACAAAAATGATTGATGGTCCTGCTAGACTAATTGTTTTACCTGATCCCATGAATAGTCCTGTCCCAATAGCACCGCCGATTGCAATAAATTGAATATGACGATTATTAAGATTGCGCTGTAAGTGTGGCTCTTCTTTAAAAGATCTTGTTAATGCCTTAACTTTTACATTATTTATCATGATAGTTCATTCTCTTATTATAATGAAAATATTTAATATTACACATAGACTGCATATTTATTATTTTCTTTTATATAGAGTTATGATGCTATACAAAAAATAATAAATATTTTAATAATAGTAAATAATAAATTTTAATATTTATTAATGTAATATTCATATTTATTTAGGTATATATAAAATATGTTTCATTATAAACCATATATTAGTAATATATTAAGCAATATTGATTAGTATATATACAACATACTATATAGTATTTTATATCAATGGATATAATATTTAAATTATTCAAATATTGTTTTAGAAGAATGTTATAAAATCAGTATAATTTACAAAATATTATACTTACATTATAATAAGATAAATATAAAGCATGATTAAACTAATAATTTTTATAAAAAATGCATAAGTAATCTCATAAACAATGTCTGTATTCATCTAAGAATAATTTAAAAAATTAATATTTTGTTTTTAATAACTAAAAATAAATAATAGATTATTGTATACTAAACATATAAAATAAAATTTTTTTAAAAATGTTAATTGATATACATCATAAACATTATTATACTATATAAATATCATTTTTTTTAGTATTGTCTTAAAATACAATATATATTATAAATATACAGTACTATATTTATTATGTCTTAATTTAAGTAGAATAATAAAGATAAAGAAAAATAAAAACCATGTAATTAAATATAATTGATTTAAATTTTTATTTGTATAAAAAATAATATTTTATTATTATAATTTATATTCTAGTGATAATATCACTACATTTTATTCTAGTCAGATATATAATACAATTATCAATAATTTTATTCATATTAGACAATTATTGTACTTAGTATCTACATCTATATACTGTATGAGAGCTGATAATATATGCTACATAATTTTATATACAGTTAGTACATTCTAAATTTAGAAAAGTTAGATCTTATTTCACACAGTACTAGATTAATGATAATTATAGTACAAAAAATCAATAAGTACTTTTGAGTAAGATAAGTATAAATAATATATAAAAATATATTTGATTATTTTAACCATTTATATTTAGTTTTGATTAAAATAGTATTTTATTTTTTTTAACGTACTTAATACTATTTACTTTAACAATTAGTCTATTAATTTTTAGTAACAAAATATTCATGATATATTAAATATTTTAGAATAAAAAATTGTTAACTCATGAATAGGCTGTACGTATATTACACAATAGTTATCTGAGTAACTTTGCTATCTTCCATCATTTCTCTAACTTTTGTTATTTCAATACGATTAAACAGTACTTGAAAAGTATTTATCTGATGTCCATTAAATCTTTTAGTAATACTATTCCAAGTTAATGTAGTATTTAAGAAAGATTCAGCCCGTTGACTTAATGCAGGCATTACTGGTGTTATATAGATCATAAGTATACGAAATAAATTAATTCCCATAGAACAAATTGCTTGTAGAGTAGCATCTTGCCCTCTTTTTTTTGCTAATATCCATGGTGCTTGTACATCAATATAGCGATTTGATAAATCAACTAATGTCATGATTTTACGCATAGCTTTTCCTAATTCTCTATTATCGTATAACTTAGCAATATCATCTGCAGCATTTATAACGGTATTGTAGACATCTGAATCTTCTGTGTAGCTAGCAAGTACGCCATTAAAACGTTGATTAATAAAAGAAGCATTACGGGCAGCAAGATTGATTAATTTATTAACGATATCAGTATTCACTCGTTGCACAAAATCCTGCATATTTAAATCAATATCGTCTATACGAGAGGAAAGTTTTGTTGCATAATAATAACGTAAGCACTCTGGATCTAAGTGTTTTAAATAAGTTTTAGCCTGTACAAAAGTACCACGTGATTTAGACATTTTTGCACCATTAACAGTGATATATCCATGCACAAAGATATTACTAGGTTTACGAAAATTACTACATTCTAATATAGCAGGCCAAAATAAACTATGAAAATAAATGATATCTTTACCTATAAAGTGATAAAGATCTGTAGAAGACTCTTTACTCCAAAATTCATCAAAGCTAAGATTACTATTTTTATTACATAAATTTTTAAAAGAACTCATATAACCAATTGGTGCATCTAACCATACATAAAAATATTTTCCTGGAGCATCAGGAATTTCAAAACCAAAATATGGTGCATCGCGAGTAATATCCCATTGCTGCAGACCTTTTTGAAACCATTCTTGCATTTTATTTGTTACTTGTTTTGGCAGAGAACCAGAGTAAATCCATTGTTTTAGCATTTCACGACAAGCTGGTAAATCAAAAAAGAAATGTTCTGATTTACGTATAATAGGTGTGGCACCAGAAATTACTGATTTAGGATTAATAAGTTCTATAGGATTATATATTGCACCACATACTTCACAAGTATCACCATATTGATCAGGTATATTACATTTAGGACAAATGCCTATTACAAAACGATCTGGTAAAAACATTTTTTTTTCTAAATCATATAACTGATAAATTGTATGTTGTTTTATAAAATTATTTTCTTTTAGATGTTTGTAAATAAATTGTGATAACTCGCGATTTTCTTCACTGTGCGTAGAATGATAATTATCGTAATGTATATGAAAATCAGAAAAATCTTTCTGATGTTCTTTTTTAATACCAATAATCATTTGTTCAGGATTTATGCCTAATTTTTCTGATTTTAACATAATAGGAGTACCATGGGCATCATCAGCGCAAATAAGATATACTTCGTGATTTTGCATGCGTTGAAAACGAACCCATATGTCTGCTTGAATATGTTCTAACATATGACCTAAATGAATTGGTCCGTTGGCATATGGTAAAGCACACGTTACCAAAATTTTTCTTTTAGTTATTTTTAAGCGCATTTCAGTCATAGTCTATTTAGATCTCTTAAAATCATAAAGGTTATATAATATATTACATAAATCTAATAATTACTGTAAAATATTATGAATATTACTATTAATAAAATATAATCAATAAATATTAAGTGTATATGAATGTAACATTCAGTATGTTAAATACTTGCTACATAATTTATTATTAATAATATTTATTTTAAGTGTATTGAGATAGTGGCAGTAGATTTATATACTGTTAATATAGTATTTTTTAAAAAATTATTTTATTTATAAAATATTTATTTTTGATCATATTTAATGATTTAAGCATATTCTATCATATAAAGTACAAATAATTTTTATTTATTATATATCATTATATATATAAAAATTACTTCTTTTAATGGAATAAATAAAATATATATCGTAATATATTATAAATATAGTTAATATATTATTCATTAATACAATAAACATTGAATCATTACAATAATAGAGAATCTATACTAGATAATGAATATATTAATAATGTATTATTATATTGTTTATTTTTTAAAATAAGTTTTTTGTATATATTTAATAATATATAAATGCTATTTCAAAATATTTTTCATAAATAAAATAACATAAAAATTTATATATTTCATATAAATAAAATTTTTTATCTAAAAGATAGATATCTTTATATAAAAATATTTATTTATTAAATAATTATTTATAAAAAGTGATTTTATTTCGTTAAAATATTTTATATAGTATTCACATTTATGCTGTGTTATAGTATTCTTGAAAGAAAAAATTTATTTATGCAACTATATACATTATTTTAATATATATATTAAAGATAAATATTAGTAATAATATTATATAATAATTTTTTATTGATTAAAACTCAATATTTTTATATTAGAATACTGTAAATACAATATTACTAACTTTAAAATTATTTTTATAAAGTATATAATATTTTAATATGAATATTATATTTGGTTAATATATTTTATTAGTAATAATATATAATTATAGCATTTATTATATCGTAATATTAATTATTTATTTTTTAAAATATTATCTATATATCCATATATAATTTTGTACTATCAATATAATATTACTTGTGGTATTATTTTTATCATTGTATTATTATTTAATAATTAATATAAAATATAAATAACATATTAATAATATTAATATATTATATATACAATATAAATAACTTATTGTAATAAAAATATTATTAATATATAAAAATATAGTTGCAAGTATATTTCATATTATTATATAATATGTTTTTGTTTTATGAACTATTATTTCATAAATAATACAATTAATATTGCAGTATTACACATTTTATTCTCTTAAATAAGCTTGATTATTATTCTACAAAATAAAATTTTTATTTCTTTATACAGTACTATTAATTAATTGATATTAAATAATAAATTAAATGATTTTAATATCATGTATTGTCTTAACATCTTATTATGAATTTATTTTTTAATGTTAATAGTTAATATTAAAGATATAGAAATAAAATAATATAATATTTAATTATATCATAACTATCTAATTTTTAGATTTATAATATAATACAAACATAAATTAAGACATAAAATATTATATATATAATAAGTATATTTTCTATATATACTATATTTTTTATAAAAATTAATATATGTAAAATATTTTTTATATCAACATTCATTCATAATGATATTCTTTAGTCTTTGTATAGGATATTATTAAAACTAATCATATGATTTCATCATATGAAAATTTATAATTTTATTAAGACCATTAACAAATATTATTATAAATATTAAAAAATCTTAACTAGTAATAACAAACTAATCTTTATTTAATAAATATTTAAATATTAGATTAATAAATTTAATAATTTAAAAGACTATCTTTATTTAAAGAATAGTCTTTTAAAAGGCTATTATCTTTTTTAAAATATCTTAATAAAGATTAATAATTACGATTAATAACTATATTAGCCAATTGAATAAGTGCATGTTTATACAGTGATTCTGGCAATACACTTAATGCTAAAATAGCTTTGCTAATTTCTTGTTCAGCAATATGACGAGTGTAATTCAAAGATCCTACTTCATGCATAATATCAAGAATTGGTTTAAGTAAATAACGTTTATTACCCTCTTTGATAGCTTGACGAATTATCAATGAACGTTCGGGAGAACCATTTTTCATAGCATGAAGTAATGGTAATGTTAGTTTACCTTCATTAAGATCATTACCATGGTTTTTACCTAAGATATTTACATCAGAATCATAATCTAGTAAATCATCTATTAATTGGAAAGCAGTTCCTAAGTAACGTCCATAATTTTGTAGTGCATGTTCTTGTTCTTGTGTTGCACTAGCAAGAATAGCTGAAGATTGAGTAGCTACTTCAAATAAGCAAGCTGTTTTACTGTAAATTACATGCATATAATTTTCTTCAGTTATATCAGGATCATTAATGTTTATTAATTGTAATACTTCACCTTCAGCAATAATATTAGTTGCTTCAGACATTATTTCTAATACACGTAATGATTGTAGATTAGTCATCATTTGGAATGAGCGAGTATAGATAAAATCACCTACCAATACACTAGCTGCATTACCAAATACTACATTGGCTGTAGCTTTTCCACGACGCATATTAGATTTATCAACCACATCATCATGTAATAACATTGCAGTATGAAGAAATTCAATTAATGCTGCTACGGTAATATGTTTACTACCTTTATAATTTAATGCTCTAGCTGATAATACTGTAATGAGTGGACGAATACGTTTGCCTCCACTATTAATAATATAATAACCTAATTGGTTAATTAAGCTAACTTTAGAATTAAGCTGTTGAAGCATTGTTGTATTCACATCAGCTATATCCTGCGCGGTTAATTTAGTAATTTGTTTAAGATTCATGGTATTTAATTTAATTATATTATAATGTTTTGCCTAGCTAAAGATATGAGTAGTTAATTTATAATATAATTATAGTAAAATCATACATTATTGCAGGATTAGTTTTTTCAATTGTTAAGCATATTATTTAGCTCAATCAAAGTATATAATTTTACAATAGCAATAATTATGAATAATATTACTAATATTAGATACGAAATTACTCAATAACCTTTAATATTTTATAGTATTACATATATTCCCAGCAATTTTATTATTTTAATAAAGTGTACAATCGGATGATCAGTACTTATTAGTCATTATAAGTACTATGTCTTGTAAATTTTATTATTTTATAATGTTGAATTAAAAATATAAATATATATTGTAAAGGTTTATATTATATATGTTTTATTCTATTACTAAAAAATATTATGATATCTTAATGGTTTAATTAATTATTATATTAGTTATATTGAAAATATTACATGGTTAGTAAAGTATAATAACTAATTCTTAAATTATAATTTTTTAAAAATTAAGATATTGCAAAACTAATATGAATATAAATAATATATAGCAAATAATATATTTTATCATGTATAAAATATTATTTATAGTCTCTAGCTACACTATAAATAATATTTTATTAAATTTTAATAAATAATAAGCATACTATTAAAATAGTATTTAATATAATAAATTACATAAGATATTTGTAATAGCATATCTTTAATTATTTATAATCATTATGTAAAAAATTAATATACTTAATATGTTTGTTGTTATATAATCATCATAATTAATAAATTATTAATATATTAAAAGTATATTAAAAGTATATTAATATTATTAAATCATTATATTATTATATAATATGACAATTATTTACCATAATAAAGTTATTATAGTAAATAATTATTTTGATTTATTATATATATAAATATAATAATTTAATATAATTATAGTAACTATAACATGTATCAAGTTTACTATCTAATAAAAGATATTTTATATTATAAATAAGTACTAATAGATATTCATATTGAATAATAGTTTATAAATTTATTCATATAATATACAAAAAATCTTTTATTTTATGATCAATTAATTTTATATTAATTAGTACAGTTATCGTATTATAATATTATATTACAATAATAAAATATAATAATATTATTTATATGATAATAAAATATTATATAATAACATTATTTATTTATAAGTATTTTATTATAATATAATCTTAATAATCTTATGCGTATTTAATTAATATACTGATTAATTTATAATTTTTCTGAGTTTTTATTTGATAATAAATTGCTATATTGTGACGTTATTTAATAACGTTATTAATTCAATATAAACAATAATAGATGATGATATTATTTAAACAAACTGATAAAACATTATGGGCTCTTGCGTTACCAATGATTTTATCTAATATTTCAGTATCATTATTAGGTATTATTGATACTGCAGTGATTGGGCATTTAGGTAATGAAAAATATTTAGGCGGTGTAGCTATAGGTACATCAGTCACATCGTTTATATTTATGTTATTATTATTTTTACGTATGGGTACTACTGGAATAACAGCACAGGCATTTGCGATTTTTGATAAAAATGCCTTATCTTCTGCATTTGTACAACCAATGTGTTTAGCAATTGTAATAGGCATTATAATTATCATCATGCGTGATTTCTTAACAAATGGTGTATTAAATATTGTTGGTGGAGATCAGCAGGTATTAAAACAAGCTTGTTTGTTTATGCGTATTCGTTGGCTTGGTGCACCAGCTAATCTTGCTAATCTAGTTATTGTAGGTTGGTTATTTGGAATGCAATATATTCGTGTTCCTGTTATTATATTATTTATTGGTAATGTTATTAATATAATTCTTAATTTATGGTTTATAAAAAGCTTGCATTGGAACGTTATCGGCTCTGCTAGTGCTACAGTAATTACTGATTATATTGTTTTATTGCTAAGTAGTTGTTTAGTATGGCATATAATAAAGATGTATGATTTAAAGTTAATCAATTGCTACAATATTTGGCATACAAATATATATCAATTACTAGTATTTCATCGCGATATCATACTGCGTTCTTTATTACTACAATTATGTCTTGTATCAATTACTATATTAGGTGCACGTATAGGATACAAAGTAGTTGCAATAAATACAGTACTCATGAATTTTATGACTTTTACTTCTTATTTTTTAGATGGTTTTGCGTATGCAATAGAAATATATTCAGGCTATGCATATGGAGCACGTAACATATATCAATTACAAAGTATTTGGCATGCATCTTATCGGCAAGCTATATATTTAGCAACATTTCTTACTTTATTTTATACACTATTTGGTAAATATATTATTAAACTGTTAACTTCATTACCTGATATACAAGTACTTGCAATGGATTATCTTCCGTGGCAAATTATTTTGCCATTCTTTGGAGTATGGTGCTATTTATTTGACGGTATATTTATTGGTGCAACACGAGGAAAAGATATGCGTAATAGTATGGCTATATCCGTACTTGGGTATAGTGTAACACTATGTACTTTACCTTATTTAGGTAATCATGGTTTATGGTTATCTATAACAGTATTTTTATTATTACGTGGAATGTCTTTATGGATATTGTGGCAACGTCATCAGCAAAATAATACTTGGTTTTAAAATTATATCTTTTGTTGAAAAGAAGGATATATAAACATATTTAACTTTCAAAGTTGTATTAGTAATACGTACATATGTAAAATAGAATAAATTATTATATAATAATTACAAAATTTTTTAATGCTTATTAAGAATTTATTTTAAATAAAATTTAATATGCTTTTATATAATAAAAAAAATATATTATTTTATTTTTTATAAAAAATTTATTTACTTTATTAAATTATTTTATTAAATGTTTTTATTAAAAATATAGTATGATATATTCCATATATAGATCTTTGAATGTTAAATATTATTATTTTAAAGATTATTTTTTAAAAAAATAATATTTTTATTATTGTTAATATACTGCAGAAATAATACATATATAAAATTTTTTTAAAAAATTAAAATACATAAATTATGTAGTAATATTTTAATTCTTATAATAATATTCCTATTGTATAATATATTCTTGTTTTCATAAAAATAATTAGTAGTTAAATCAACATAAAGTAAATTTAACAAATTAATTAGTACAATATTTATATAAAATATAATATAAATTAATATAATTATATGATTATATAAAATTATTAGAAATAAACTAAACATATTGTTGATTTTATTAAAAATAATAATATTATTTCAGCATTTATTATCTATTGCATATTATTTCTTTTTTTATTGACGAAGATAACAATATTATTGTTAATATTAATAAATTAATATGAATACTTACACTTAATAAGTCTTATAATCTATTCATAATAAAAACATTAATATTAGTTATCTTTTTTAAAGAATACTAATTGTTTATATTTTAGTTGTTTTTTATTATATTTATAATATTATATTGTAAGTATAATTTTTATAAACAATGAATATTATATGTTAATATATATATTTTATTAAGATAGTAAATACAATTTTCTTTAATCATAATATATTTTAATTATATTTTATTTAAAAATATTCTTATAATATAGTATAATTACTAGCTAGAAATAATAGTATAATAATTATTTTGTATAGTTGCATAACACATATGTTTTACTAAAATAATTATAGTATAATAAATTTTATATCAAAATTTTTTATAAGTACTTAATATATATATGATATTGTTATTTATATAAAAACTCAATAAATATTATTATTGATTGTGATATATTATTACAATAATTAATAAAAATTAAATAGTACACAATTATTTATCATCATACTGCGGTCCTGCATAATTATCAAAACGGGAAAATTGACCATTAAAAGTTAGCAAAACTGTACCAATAGGACCATTGCGATGTTTTCCTAAAATTATTTCTGCAATACCTTTTAGATCACTATTTTCATGATAAACTTCATCACGATATATAAACATAATTAAGTCAGCATCTTGTTCAATAGAACCAGATTCACGTAAATCAGAATTTATAGGACGTTTATCAGCACGTTGTTCTAAAGATCGGTTTAATTGAGATAATGCTAACACTGAAACCTGTAATTCTTTTGCTAATGCTTTTAGTGATCGTGATATTTCTGCTATTTCTGATGTACGGTTATCTGATAAAGAAGGTACACGCATTAGCTGGAGATAGTCTATCATAATCAAGCTAAGTCCATTGTGTTCTCGAAAAATACGACGTGCACGAGAACGTACTTCTACTGGTGTAAGATCAGTTGAATCATCAATATATATGTTACGTTTTTCTAGTAGAATACTCATAGTGCTAGAAATACTTGCCCAATCTTCATTATTTAATTGACCTGTACGAATTTTTGTTTGTTCTACACGTGCTAATGACGCTAACATACGCATCATAATTTGTTCAGCTGGCATTTCAAGACTAAAAATTAATACTGGTTTATTTTGGGTCATTGCAGCATTTTCACATAGATTCATCGCAAAAGTAGTTTTACCCATCGATGGACGTGCTGCTACAATGATAAGATCAGAAGGTTGTAAACCAGCAGTTTGTTTATTAAGAGCTTGATAACCAGTATCCAGACCAGTTATTCCGTTATATGGAGATTGATAAAGTGCTTCAATACGAGCCACAGTTTTTTCTAAAATACAATCTATACTTTTTGGACCTTCATTTTTATTAGATCTAGTTTCTGCAATGTGGAATACTCGTGATTCTGCAAAATCTAATAGTTCTTCGCTGGTACGTCCTTGAGAAATATAACTTGCATCAGCTATCTCATTAGCAACAATAATAATTTCTCGTACTATTGCTCTCTCACGTACAATATCTGCATAAGCACTTATATTAGCTGTACTTGGTGTATTTTTTGATAGTTCTGCTAGATACGCAAATCCACCTACAGATTCTAATATATCGCGCTGTTCTAAAGATTCAGACAATGTAATTAAATCAATTGGCTTATTAATTTCTAGTAAATGTTGCATTTCAGTAAAAATAATACGGTGGGGACGACTATAAAAATCATTAGCAATTAGATACTTAGTCACATCATCCCAATGTGCGTTATCTAGCATCAATCCACCTAATACTGATTGTTCTGCTTCTAACGAATGTGGCGGTATTTTCAAATGATCCATTTGCCTATCGCGAGTTTTTTGATTTAGTTTATTGGTGGGTTTATATCCTACCATAGTTATAATTATATACCTTTTAATCAAAAATATTAATATACATGATAATCATTTAATATTATTTAAAATAATAAATTATTTTATTTACATCAATAAAATGAGAATTTTATTATAGTAAATAGTATAATTTTGTAAAAATTATATTAAATTTCTCAAATTTATTTATAAAATATAACTTATAAAAATATATAATAATATACTTATTAAATATTATTATTTTTTATCAAGAAATAATATTGCTAATAATATTCATTATGTATATAAATACTAATTTTTATATACTAGGTTTTATATAAATGCTTTGTATATTATATATGAATTAACAATTGTAATTAACAATACAATCTTTATAAGATAAAAATTATAAATAATAAATATAAAGTATTTAATAAATAATTTATTGTAATATTTTTTATATTTGTTTGACTTAATATACAAAAAATTAACATTTAATGTTATACTTATGTATCTAAGTACTATGAATTATTGTAATTTTATCATTAAGATTCATGCTATGTATTATATACGAAGTAATAATATATTTAAAAATAATTTAATTAAATTTAGTAATTAATCTTGTAATCATTATACAATAATATACTTTAATTGTTTTATTTAATTTACTATTATTAGTAATAATCTTTAGTTTTTAAAATATTTACTAATTAATTAAAAATCATATAGAATGAACATATTAAATAACTGGCATAATATTATTATGTCTGAGCAAAAAAAATCTTATTTTTCTAATATTTTAAAATTTATTTTATTAGAACGTCAATCTGGTAAGATTATTTATCCTGCTGAGCAGGATGTGTTTAATGCTTTTTTTTTACTGCTTTTCACCATGTTAAAGTTGTTATTCTTGGACAAGATCCTTACTATGGGCCTAATCAAGCTGATGGGTTATCTTTCTCTGTAAAAGAAGGAATGACTATACCTCCCTCTCTTATAAATATTTATAAGGAGCTACAAACTGATATTCAAGGTTTTAAAATACCTAAGCATGGATGTTTAAAAAGCTGGGCTGACCAAGGTGTTTTACTTTTAAATACTGTATTAACTGTCGAAGCAGGTAGGGCTCGTTCACATTCTAAATTAGGATGGACTATTTTTACTGACTATGTAATAACACTATTAAGTAATAATCGTACGGGAATTATTTTTCTTTTGTGGGGTGCGGATGCGCAAAAAAAGGATAAGATAATTAATTCTCAATACCACCGAGTATTAAAAGCTCCGCACCCTTCACCAAGATCGGCATATCGCGGTTTTTTGGGTTGTCATCATTTCTCACAGACAAATATATTATTAGTAGAGCAAAACATTTATCCAATTGATTGGCAACCTAGATTATCTGATAATAATAATAAATAATATATATTATGTAATAATTATTTTATTAACTTTAATATTTTAAGAATAATTATAATATATCTTTAGTTTTAGATACTACAACCATAGCAGGACGTATAATACGACCATTTAAGGTATATCCTTTTTGCATAACCATTATAACGTGATTTGGCTTATGCTGATCAGATTCCATAAGTGTCATAGCTTGGTGTATTTCCGGATTAAATAAAACATTAACATCATTGACTTGTTTTATACCGAATTTATGTACAGTATCTAACATAGATTTTAAGGTTAATTTAATACCTTCAACCATAGCTACTGCATTAAGATTTGATTGATCAGATAAATCTACAGCCCGTTCTAGGCTATCAATTACTGGTAGCAATGCATTAGAGAATTTCTCTAATGAAAACTTATGAGCCTTTTCAAGCTCTTGCTCAGCACGTCGGCGAAGATTCTCAGCTTCTGCACGAGCACGTAAGATAGTATCTTTTTCACGTTGCAGTGACTCTTGTAATTGAGATTCTAGTGCAGTAATACGCGTATTATGCATATCTATTACTGTATCTCTAGTATTACTTTGATCCTGCTCTAAGTGTTCTTGTTCGTTTTGTACATCTTGTACGTCTTTGGCATGTAATATATTTTTTTCTTGACTACTCATAAAATTCTCCGAAGTTGAGTATATATCTTATTACTTTATTTATTATAGGGATAAAATATAGCTATTCAAGAGAACCTTGTATCGACAAATGAATTAAATATATTGTAGTAAGGAATATGATGTTATGAAAAAAAACTTTAAAAGTATTGGTCTTATTGGGCATCCTCGGCATACAGCTGCATTAGCTACGCTGACTACTCAAAAGATGCTATTTTATTGGTTGGTTAGTAAAGGTTATGAAGTAATTGTTGAATACCAGGTTGCACATGATTTAAAACTTTATAATGTTACTATAGGTAGCTTAACTGATATTGGTCAACAAGCTGATCTTGCAGTAGTAGTTGGTGGTGATGGTAGTATGTTAGGAGCAGCAAGAATTCTAGCTCGTTATGATATTAAAGTTATTGGTGTAAATCTTGGTAAGATTGGTTTTCTTGCTGATTTAAATCCTAAAAATATTAAACAGCAGCTTTTAAATGTTATTAATGGTGCATATTTTAGTGAACAACGTTTTTTACTTGAGGCTCAAGTATTTTATAAAAATCAACCAAAAAGCATTGGTACTGCGATTAATGAAGTAGTATTACATCCTGGTAAAGTAGCGCATATGATTGATTTCGAAGTATATATTAATGAAACATTTGCTTTTTCACAACGTGCTGATGGTCTCATAATTTCTACGCCAACTGGATCTACCGCTTATTCATTGTCTGCTAATGGTCCTATTCTTACACCATCGCTGCATGCTATATCACTTATACCAATGTTCCCTCATACTCTATCTGCTCGACCATTAGTTATTGATAGTAATAGTAAAATTAATCTGCGTTTTGGTAAATTTAGTGATTTTCGTAATGTTCTAGAATTAAATTGCGACGGTCAGATTATCTTGCTGATCCATCCAGGAGACGAAGTAACAATTCAAAAAAGTAAGTTTCATCTTAATTTAATACATCCTAAAAAATATAATTACTTTAACATATTAAATAATAAGTTAGGTTGGTCTAAAAAATTTTTTTAAAAATTTATATTATTAACTCTAATTAATTTAGTTATTACGAAATAATGTATGTTATTTACAATAATGCTTTTTTAATTTAAATAGATATTTTCTATTATAGTGATTATCATTTAATATTATTATTTTAATAATAAGATATACCATAAAATATCAATTTAAATGAACTCGCATGTAGTATATTTTATATACTAATAAATATTATTTTTTGATTATTTTTTACAGTTTAACAGTAATTATATTTGCGTTTGTATAATTATTTTAGAAATATTAATTATCAGTATATTTTATTGTATAATAAAATTTTATTTATTCATGTATATACAATCATTCAATAAAAATTATTACTAAATAAATATTATTTGTTATTAAGCTAAAGCTTTTTGTATAAGTACATATATTTTATCTGACTATTCATTTCATTATCATTGATATATAAAAATAATTTATGTTATCTTTAATATTAAAACTAAAAGTACAATAATAATTGTAAAACTTAATGTAATTAGTTCATATATAATTAATAAAATAATAAAAATATTAATTTTAATAAAAGTTATAACAATTAAAATTAGTTAGCATTTTAAGATATGATAAAACATTTACTTCAAATAAATAATACTTATATATTCTTCAGAATATTTCTATGAGTACTTCATATTCTTAAATTAGCTAAATTTTTATTTTTAAATATTCAAATAAATATGTTTAAATTATTTAAGATTAATATTATGCTTATAAAATTAAAAAATAAATTATTTTAGAGATATCTAAAACTAAAATAATTATATTTTTTGTTAAGATAAGTTTTTCTATTGTAGACTTATTTAAAAAAAAATTATAAATTTATAATATTTTATTATCATTATTAGAAATAATGTTATTTATAAATGTGATTTTTTATAAAGTTTATTTTTATTAAGTAATATTATAACAAAATTAAGTTTTTATAAAAACAATTAGTAAACAATATTATGTATGTATATTTATGAAATATAATATACTTCAAGCGTAAATTTAACTTATATGATCAATATCATTACCTGAACATTAAAGCAATAATATTGTTTATATTAACATATAAAATAATATTATTATGTGCTTGTTTTAAATTATGTCACCATATAATATCGTTGACTTCTAATATATTTAAGAGGCAAATGATATGATACGTTATAAAATACTAATTATCCTTATTATATTAACGCTAACTTCAAGTTGCTCAACCTTTAAAAAAATTATATACCATCCAAATATTAATCAGGGTAATTATTTTACTATTACTGATACATCTCAAATATATAATGGAATGACACAAAAACAAGTAATTTATATTTTAGGTACCCCAATGTTAAAAGATTTTTTTGGCACTAAAACATGGTTTTATATTTTTCGCCAACAAAAAGGTAATATCATAGTAAATCAAGAAATATTAACTTTGATTTTTAATAGTAATAATATTTTAACTAATATTAAACATATTAAAAAAAACTTTAATAATAGTAAAGAACATTAATTATATATTATATTAGTATGTAATAAGATTTTCATAGGAGTATATTAATATAATAAATGAATATATTTAATATTTTTTAAACTAAAACAGTTTATTTTTAAAATAAATTTCATTAATATAATTAATATTAAAAATATTAATTATATAATTTAAATATGTTTACTCTTTAAGTAATATTATATTAATAATATATTTTTATATTTAATACACAAAATTCATATAATGAATATTAATAGATATTATAATATTTTATGTTTTATTTGTTTAAAAAATAAAACATAGATTTAATATTTAAATTAGATATTTTCTTTATATCAGTAATTGCAATACAATATATCTATTGTTTATCTTTTGATATATTAGTATTTAAAATATTTTATATATTATATTTTAAATTATATTTTAAATTATCAAAATCATATTTATTTTTTTTAAATATTTTTTATCAAAAAAAATTATTATATTATACATATAATATAATAATATTATGTAATTAGGTTTATCATACTATTATATTATTTATTACTTAGTATCTCTTATTTAGAGATACTACTGAAATATTGTAGATATAAAAAATATTAAATATAAATATTTTTAATATTGTATTAACAATATGTTTATATATTAATTATATATAGTTAGTAAGATTATTTTATTAAGTAATACATATATATAATATATAACAATGCTATATACATAATAAAATTACTTAGTTATTAGATTTTAAATATATTTAATTAAATTAATAAAAACACTATAAATTAAAAATTAATCAAAAGATAGAAATCTTAACATTTGATATATCTTATAAGTATTTTATATAATACATAAAATACTAATTAATCATAGTTTACGTATGAATATAAATTCAAAATATTTTATTAACTTTTAAAGAATTTAATTATCAATTTCATACCATTATATATTGTATTAATTTTATTTTTTGCATTTTAGATATATTTTGAAATAAACAGTAATAGTATATTATAAATAATAGTTTATTCATTACTATAAAATATTACATATTATTACTATAGTCATGAATAAACTATTATTTATTCTTATATTAAAACTATTTCTTTATTTTAAGTAATACATGTTTAATCTTTTACTTTAAGTTATAAAAAACTCAATTATTATATAATTAATGTTTATAAACATTAGCTGTATTTATTATGATTAATAAATTAATATTTAATCCAGTAATAATTATCATTAATTTTTTTATATATTATTAATTGTAGCATAAATATTAATAATACTCTCAATTTTATTTAAAAATATCATTATTAAATCTAATTGATAAAAAATATTTTATATGTCAAAATAATTAAAATATTTTATTAAGTTAACTTAACTGTAACATAATACTATATATTTTAAACTCTACTATTAAATAATATGTAATTAGCAATATTATTAATACGATATGTAATGACTGTACTAAATATTTAATATATTATTATATTATTATTTAATAATATATAAATTAGAAAATTAATAAGATACAAATAAAATGTAATATTAAAAAATATTAATTTTATAAAATTTATTATAATATTATTTGTATAACGTTTATATGAAAATATATATAAAATATACAAATTTTCTTAATAGATGATTATAGATATTTATTATATAAAGATATTATATAATAACTACATTATTATTTTATTTAATATTTTTTCTAAAATAATAATCATGTATATAATTGTAACTATAATATAATTACATTAAATATATAATGTAATCAAAGTATACTAGATTATATAATAAAATTTATCAGCACATATTACATTAATATGTAAGCTTTTTATATTTATTTAATTCAAAATAATATATTTTATATATTATTAATAATATTATATACATAATAAATATATATTATCTAATGTATTAGAACTTATTTAGAATGACAAAATTCTTAAACAATCAATATTGTAATTACTTATGTAATTTAAGTATGTATATAAATTTATATGATTATAGTTTATAATAGATAAATATATTTGTAATTATACAATAATATATTGTTTTTATACTATAAAAAAAATAATTTATGTAGCAAGCTTAAAATGAATTAATAATATATTAGGTATAAATTTTACTAAATTGGTGCTGAAGCTTATTATTTATAATATGTATATTTACATACACTAATTTAGTACACTCGTAGTTATTCTATTAATAATAATTCATTGGGTACTTTATATCAATAAATAACATATTTTTTATTGCATAAATTTTAAAAAAATATGTTATATTTTATTAAGGTATAATATTTTTTTAAAAAATATTTAATATATAGTTTATTGATGAAATTACATTAATAATATTAACTATACTAGTTATTATAAAAATATATTAAATGATGTCAATTCTAACAATACATAATATTTACTTTATATTATATATAAATCTATTAAATTATTTCCCATAGATTATAAAATAATCAAATCTATTAAAATCATCAGTTATATAAAATTTTATATGTAATATTTTAAGTATATTATATTTCTAATAATATATAACTATTGGTAGTTATATGTTATTAGTTCAATACTTGAAAAGTATTTTTTATTTTAAAAATGATTAATATAACAATAAATAATGTAAATTAAGATATCTTAATATACAGAATAATATGATGTAACGTAAATATGAGGTAATGTTATTTCAAAATGCAATAATAAGTTCAAAAAAAGGAACTTGAAAAGATTATTTCAATATTTACTATTAATATTACTTGTATTCATTGCAATCATAATAAGCAGTTTACGCTTGGTATTACCTCATATTAATTATTTTCGCCAACAAATAATAGAAAACATTCAACATTATTATGGTACTGTAGTAAAAATTGGAGCATTAAATGCTAGTTGGCAATCTTTTGGCCCTATATTAGAAGTATATAATATTTCTTGGGCTCAAGCAAAAATCAATATTAATATTCGACATATAACTGTAGCTTTAAATATTTGGCAGTCTTTATTACATTGGAATTGGCATATACGTAATCTAACATTATATTATTTAGACGCTAATAGTAATAAGCCGTATAATTTTTTATTATCTGATATACAGAAAGTACAAAATAATACTATTATCCGTTATTTACTCCATAATTTTGAAAATTTTATTTTACATAATAGTAAGATTTCTTTTACTAACTTATCTGGTCTACAGATTTACATCGATATTCCTAAATTAATACTTGTAAAACATAATACTCGTCATCGTGCTGAAGGAAAAGTAACTTTTTATACTAATTTAGGTGAGTATAGTAAAGTAAAAATCTTAATGGATTTATATAATACACAAGATTTATTAACTTCTGGTCAAATATATTTACAAGCTGATGCAATGAATATGAATTCTTGGCTTAGCCGATGGATAAAATATAATATTGGTATAAAAAATAATAAATTTAGCTTAGCAGCTTGGTTAACGATCACTAATAATAATATTAAAAATAGTTATATTTTCATAAAGCATGGTCAAGTTAACTATAGTACGGTAGATAAACAACACACGCTTACAATGAAGAATCTATATATACAATTAAATCGTATTGTTAGAGGATACACTTTCTATATTCCACAGCTAAATTTATATACTGATGGTATAGCTTGGCCACAAGGTACTTTTAGTGCTTTGTATCATCCTACAAGTATCCAGCATATAGGTTATTATAATGATGAACCTGCGGAGTTAAGACTACGAGCAACTAATTTACAATTAGAGTGTATGGAATCAATTTTACCAACTATAGCGTACTTTATACCAGATGTTATAATGTATTGGGAAAAAATAAAACCCAAAGGACATATTGATTGTATAGGCTTAGATATTCCCTTGCATAATATAGAATATTTGCGTTTTATTGGTATATGGAACGATATTAGTTGGAAAGCATATAAATTATTCCCTGGAGTAAATCACTTTAATGGTAGTATTTCCGGTAGTACAATGCATGCAGGATTAACATTTTTTTTAAAAAATAGTATTATTTTTACAAAAAATATGTTAATTCCAACAAGAATAAAAATAAATTATGCTAGTGGATATACTACATTTTTTAGAACTGATCAAGGATGGTTGTTATCAGGTAATAATATTAATATACAATCCCACATATTATCAATGAATGGATCATTTAGATACCAATATCTTGTTAATCAATATTCATGGTTAAATATTTTACCGGATAGACATTTATATAATTATATACATAAATGGCAATATTTTCCTATATCATTCATGAACAAATACTTTTTAGACTATGTTATTAAAACATTAATACGTAATAATATTGATACCGAAACCATAGTCTATAAAAAAAATTTATATACTTTTCGTTATAAATATAATTATAAACCAGTAAAAAATATCTCACTATTAAGTGATACAAAAATTTGTTATTACCCATATTGGTTGTTATTAGGCAATCCTAAAACAGAATTATTATATTTTGATGATTGGTTATGGATATCTGGTATTAATCTAAATATGCTAAAAAAGATTCCAGATAAAAAGATAACCAAATTAACGCCTAATTATCAGAAAGAAAATTTTTCTATTGATGCTAATATTACCGGTTCATATAATATGATATATAAATTATGTAAATATTGGTTGTTTACTAATACTATAAGAAATGTTCTAGATAATCTTGAATGTCATGGAGATATCAATACATCTTTACATATCAAAATACCTTCAGATAAAACAAAAATACAAATAAAAGGCGATATTTTTTTTAAAAACAACTCCCTACTAATCAAGCCATTAAATAATCATTTTACACAATTAAATGGATTATTACATTTTGAGAACACAAATTTTACTAGTAATTTAATGCGTGCTAATTGGTGTGGTCAGCCAGTTAATTTTACAATTACCACCACTACAATTAAAGATGAGATGAATATTAATGTTTTATTAAAAGCATATTGGCATCTTTCTAAATTATCATTTATACCTATAGAATTCACTAAATATATTAATGGTTATGCACCTTTATATACTAAAATATTTTTTAAATTACCGTATCACGGTCATTTTTTGTATAATATTCAGTTAAATTCAGACCTAAAAAATGTAAAAAGTCAATTACCCATTCCCTTAAATAATAAAATAAAAAAAGAACAGTTACCATTAATTATTAACGTTAAAGGTACTTTGAATAGTCTAAGATTTTCAGGAAAATTAGGTCACAGTAATTATTTTAATAGTGAGCTGATTATCCAAAAATACAACATAAAACTAGTACGAGCCATATGGAATTATAATACCTTAAATATTCCAGATCTCCCACCGAGCAAATTATTAAGGTTAAGTTTACCTGCATTGAATAGTGAAGAATGGCTAACAGTGTTAATACCTACGTTAGGAAATATATTTAAAGATACAAAATATACTTTTAATTATCCACAAACATTAAATATTAGTATACCTCAATTAATATTAGGGGGTCAAATATGGCATCAATTAATAGTATCTTCCTCAAAAAAAGAAAATGGTGTTCATGTCATTGTCAAAGGTCATGAAATTAATGGCTCAGCTGTTTTTGATCAACATAATACATTTAAAGCTAATCTTGCATATCTTGATTATCACCCAGAATGGAACAAAATATCATTGAATAAAAATTATTTAATATCTATGTTTACTAAACTAGAATCTTCTTCCTTTATTAAATACCCTAAAATTATATTTAGTTGTAAAAATTGTTTGATTATGGGCCAACATATAAATCAAGTTGACTTTAATTTTATAATGAAAAAAAATTATTTAGAACTAAATCACGGCTTTATTAATACAGGTAATACTAAACTTATGTTTACTGGTTTGTGGAATAAAATAAAAGGGAAAAATTATACTTTTCTAAAAGGTAATCTAGAAGGAGATAATATTACTCGTAGTAGTAACTATTTTGGCTTTCGTTTATTACCAAAATATTCATCTTTTAATATTTATTTTAAATTAAATTGGATAGGTCAACCATGGAGACCGCAAATAAATTCTCTTAATGGTACTCTAAGCAGTACTTTAGGAAAAGGTGAAATTGATCATGCTGGTGGTGGTCGTACTGGTCAGATATTACGTTTGGTGAGTTTTGATGCCTTACTTCGTAAAATAAAATTAGATTTTAGTGATATATTTGGTCAGGGATTTTACTACGATAGTATTCATGGCAATGGTAAATTTAGTAATGGTATTTTAGTAATTGATGATTTATTGGTAGATGGTTTATCTGCTGATATAGTAATGAATGGATCAGTAAATTTAGTAACACACTATATTAACATGAAAGCGATAGTAGCACCAGATTTATCAACTACAGTAGGAGTAGCTACTGCATTTATTATTAATCCTACTGCTGGAGCAATATTATTTGCTGCATCAAAAATTTTTTCATCATTTTGGAATAAAATATCTTTAACATGTTATAATATTAGAGGAGATTTAAATCATCCATTTATTAATAAAATTTATGTTAAAAATAATATATCAAATAGTTCATAACATACTATTTTATACAAAAATATAAATAAAAATATCAAATTATTATTTGATGAATATATTATATTGAAATATAATATTAAATATTATTAAAGATAAAAAATATTTTAATAAATTAAGTAAGTATCATATAAATATTCATTAGTTATTAGTAGAAAAAATATAATTTAAATACCATTATATTTTTTTATTTATATATATTTATATTTTTAGTATATTAATATATATTTAATATGAATCAATGAAAATATGTTTATATCATATTCATAATATTTATTATTTATATAAAAAAATAAAGATATCTAATATTAACTTTTAGAATACTTGACATTTATACCATGATATATCACTATAAAATATTTAAGGCAAAGTAGTATAATAGCTTTGTATAGTACAATTCGTATTATAATATATTTATATTAACATATTTATTTGTATACTTATAAAACAAAATATTTTTTAAAATTATCAATTTAATAAGTGATATTCTGTATATTATATTAAATAATTAATACAATATAATATTAAGATTCTAAATTATACAAAATATTATTTTTTTAAGCATTTATTATAAATGCTTATAATATTATAACTAAAATTAATTTTTAATAAAAGAGTATAAAATTATGAGTTTGACGTTTGTTAGTGAGCAGTTGCTCACGGCTAATCAACTAAGTCATAAAGATCTGTTGTTAATATTAGATATACTAACTGATCGTCAGATTGATTATGCTGATCTATATTTTCAGTATAGTTACCATGAATCTTGGGTACTGGAAGATTGTATGATTAAAAATGGTTCATATAATATCGATCAAGGAATTGGTGTACGTGCAATTAGTGGCGAAAAAACAGGTTTTGCTTATTCAGATCAAGTTACTTTAAAGGCTCTACATCAAAGTGTTCAAGCTGCTAAAAGCATTGTTCCTCAACAAAGCAGAAACACTACTAAAAATAGTTCATTTAAAAATAATATACAATATAACAAATTATATTCAGATATTAATCCCCTGCACAGTATCTCACGTGAAGATAAAATTGCTTTATTACATCACATAGATCATGTGGCACGTACTGAAGATTCTCGTGTACAGGAAGTTTCCGCTAGCATTACTGGTACGCACGAACTAATTTTAGTCGCTGCTACCGATGGTACATTAGCAGCAGATATACGCCCACTAATACGTCTTTCAGTAAGTGTATTAGTCGAAGGAAAAGATGGACGTCGTGAACGAGGTACCAGTGGTGGTGGTGGTCGAACTGGTTATGAACATTTTTTTACATTCGTAGATAATATGATGCGTGCTGATATATTTGCTAGAGAAGCAGTGCGTATAGCATTAGTGAATTTGTCAGCAATATCTGCTCCAGCTTGTTCAATGCCAGTAGTTCTGGGGGCTGGTTGGCCAGGAATATTACTTCACGAAGCAGTAGGACATGGTTTAGAAGGAGATTTTAATCGTCGTGGTACTTCAGTATTTAGTGGTCAATTAGGGCATTTGGTAGCCTCTGAATTATGTACAGTAGTAGATGATGGCACCATAATGGATCTTCGTGGTTCTTTAGCAATAGATGATGAAGGCGTGCCTGGTCAATATAATGTGCTTATTGAAAAAGGTATTTTAAAAGGTTTTATGCAAGACAAGATGAATGCTCATCTTATGGGACTATCATCAACTGGAAATGGACGACGAGAATCCTATGCTCATTTACCAATGCCACGTATGACTAATACCTATATGCTATCAGGAAAATCTAGTCCACAGGATATTATTAATAGCGTGGAATATGGTTTATACGCGCCAAATTTTGCTGGTGGTCAAGTAGATATTACTTCTGGACAATTTGTTTTTTCTACTTCAGAGGCTTATTTAATAGAAAAAGGACATATAACTAAACCCGTTAAAAATGCTATGCTTATTGGTTCTGGCATTGAAGTTATGCAACAAATATCTATGGTTGGTAATGATCTTACTCTAGATCAAGGAATAGGTATTTGTGGAAAAGATGGACAAAATATACCAGTTGGAGTTGGACAACCAACACTAAAATTAGATGCAATAACGGTAGGAGGGACCGCATAAAAATATCTCTTATCTTATAAGATAAATTTTATTTATATTTTTTCTATATTTAAAATTACTACTTTATTAAAATGCATACATTAAATAGTTGTTTCTAAATTATTTATATATAATATAATTAATTATTTAATTATAATAATATTAATGATAACTCGTGTAATTCACTATGTAATAACTTTTTCAAACATTATTATTGAATAATAAATATATTGTTATTAGAAAGTATAAATAAATAACATTTAATAAAATTTTATTTAGTATTTTTTGTATTTTAAATAAATATAATAATTATATTATTGTATTAACATAAATATCTAATATTATTAGATATTTATGTTTTATTTAACGACCTAAACGTTCTTTAATGCGAGTAGCTTTACCAGTACGTTGACGAAGATAATACAGTTTTGCTTTACGAACAGATCCACAACGTTTAATAACAATATTTTCAATAATTGGTGAATGAGCTTGAAAGACACGTTCAATACCTTCGCCATTAGAAATTTTACGAACAGTAAATGCAAAATTTAAACTTTTGCGCTTACTAATAGCTATGACTACACCTTCAAATGCTTGTAAACGTTTTTTAGAACCTTCTACAACCCATACTTTAACTTCTAGAGAATCTCCTACACGAAATATAGGTATTTTTTGTTTTATTTGTTCTTCTTCTATTTGTTGAATAATTTTGTGTATCATATAAGTATCTTTTGAGGTTACATGTATTAATATTTATATTATTTTAATTGTGTTATAATAGGATTAACAGTAAATCTATAGTATTTCATTTAAAATAATATTCTTTTTGGAACTGATCTAATAGTTTTTCTTGCTCTTCATTTAGCGTTATTTTCTTTAAAAGATCCGGTCTTTTGATCCATGTGCGCCCTAAAGACTGCTTTAAACGCCAACGACGAATATTTTCATGATGTCCAGATAGTAACACTTGAGGTACGGCCATGTCTTCTAATACTGCAGGACGTGTGAAATGTGGATAATCTAACAAACCATGGGCAAATGATTCTTCTTCTAATGAAGAAGAATCATTAAGTACTCCTGGAATAAATCGTGATACAGCATCAATTAATACCATAGCAGGGATTTCACCTCCACTAAGGATAAAATCACCAATGGATAATTCTTCATTAATTTCTGTACAAATAACTCGTTCATCAATACCTTCATATCTACCACATACTAGAATAAATACTTCATTTTTTATTAATTGATATAGATATTGTTGTGTAAGCTTGTAACCTTGTGGTGATAAATAAATAACTTTAGTGGATTTTCCAGCTACTTCTTTTGCTGCATGTATAGCTTTTCTTAAAGGTTCTACCATCATTAACATACCTGGACCACCACCATAAGGACGATCATCAACAGTACGATATCTATCACAAGCAAAATCACGAGGACTCCAGTATTGTACTTGTAGTAGTTGATTTTTTATAGCCCGACTAGTTACGCCATATTCTGTAAGTGCGCAAAACATTTTAGGAAACAAACTAATTATTCCGATCCACATAATGTAGCCTAAATAATAATATTTTAGTCAATATATCATATTATTATTATTAATCAAATAAAGGACACCAATCTACGGTAATAATCTTATTTTTAAGATTTACATTTTTAATAACTTTTCCATCTAAAAATGGTATTAAATGTTTTTTAATATTACATTTATCTCGCTTATTTTCTTGCACTACTATAACATCGTTAGAACCTGTTTCTATTATATTAACAATTTGTCCTAAATAGTAACCATTAATATTTATTATTTGACAGTTTATAATATCCCTCCAATAATAGTCTCCATTTTGCAATTTCGGTAATTGAGAATATTCTATTACTATTTCTAGATTAGTTAATCTATTTGCTGTATTACGATCATTAATACCTTTAATTTTAATGATTAAATCTTTTTTATAACCTTTCCAATTCTCTAAGTTAATATGCCACCATTGATTATTATTGTGTATAAACCATGGTTGATACTCAAAAATTTTTTTAGTGTTTTCTGTTGATGAAAAGATTTTTAACCAACCATAAAGACCATACGCAGAACCTATCTTACCAAGCACAACAGGATTAGTAATTTTTTTAATCATGCACAAGATACGGCGTGTTTTTTATATTGCTTGATTAATGAAGCTACACGATGAGACATAGTAGCTCCTAAACTCATCCAGTGATCTACTCGATGTAGATCAAAACACATATCTTTTGCTTTATTTGTTGCTAATGGATTAAAAAAACCCACACGATCAATAAAATGACCATCACGTGCATTACGATTGTCAGTCACTACTACCTGATAGAACGGACGTTTTTTAGCTCCACCACGTGCTAAACGAATTGTTACCATAACATCCTCATTAGCTAATACAATAAAATAATTAAAATATCTAATATCTTGGTTTATTAAAATATAGTAGTCTTTACTAAAATTGTAAATATATAAATAAATATAAAATAATAAATTTACTTATTTATAAAAATAACTAAAACTTGCTATTATTTTAATTAAAGTTTTTTAAAAATATAATTAACAATTATTTACCAAATAGTCCAGGTGGAATCATACCTTCAATATTACGCATCATTGTCTTTGTGAAACCTCCTTTTTTTATTTGTTTCATTATACGCTGCATTTGATCAAATTGCTTAAGTAAATTATTAACATCTTGCACTTGCATACCCGAACCTTGTGCAATACGTTTTTTACGTGAGCCCTTAATAATTGTTGGATGAGAACGTTCTTTTAAGGTCATTGACATTATTATTGCTTCCATATGAAATAATAATTTATCATCTATCTGATTTGTAATATTTTTTGATAATTGTCCTATACCAGGAATTTTTGTTAATATATGATTAACGCCACCCATTTGACGCATTTGTTTTAATTGTTCCATAAAATCAGTTAAGTCAAAATCATTACTTTTTTTTAGTTTTTGTGCTAATTTTTCAGTTTGTGTGCGATTTACTGTATTTTCAATATCATCTATTAATGATAATATGTCACCCATGCCTAAAATACGAGATGCTATGCGATCTGGATAAAATGGTTCTAAAGCTTGAGCCTTTTCACCTACACCTAAAAATTTAATTGGCTTACCGGTAATATGACGAATCGATAAAGCAGCACCTCCACGGGTATCGCCGTCAACTTTTGTTAATATTATACCTGTGAACGGTAGAGCTGCATTAAAAGTTTTAGCAATGTTAGCTGCATCCTGTCCTGTCATTGCATCTACAACAAATAGTGTTTCAATTGGATGAATGATATCATATATTTGTTGCATCTCTTTCATCATTATTTCATTAATATGTAAACGACCCGCAGTATCAACAAGTAAAACGTCATAGAATTTTTTCTTGGCATATTGTAATGCAGATCTAGCAATTGTTGTTGGTTGTTCTTGAATATCAGATGGAAAAAAGTCTATCTCTATTTCTTGTGCTAAAATTGCTAGTTGTTTAATAGCTGCCGGTCGGTAAACATCGGTAGAAACAGCTAATACTTTTTTTTGATGCTTTTCTTTAAGAAATTTGCCCAGTTTAGCAATACTAGTTGTTTTACCTGCACCTTGCAATCCAGCAATTAATATAACAGCTGGTGGTTGAGTAGCTAAATTAAGTCCAATATTAACTGTACCCATGGCATGTGTCATTTCTTTTTTAACAATACTAATAAATGTTTGACCTGGAGTAAGACTTTTATTAATTGCTTGCCCTAATGCATTTGTGTAAACACTATTAATAAAGTCATTAATTACTGGTAATGCAACATCTGCTTCTAGTAATGCGATACGTACTGCACGTAGTGTATCTTTAATATTTTTTTCTGTAAGTTGCCCATTACTACTAAGATTATGTAATGCATTTGATAATCTATTGCTTAAATTTTTAAACATATTTTTTACTTCATGTAAATAATGTCGTCTACTTAACGACGTGAATTAAAGTAATGATATTCAATATAATTACTTTTTGCGTTTTTTATATAGAACATGTATATTGTCAATTTATTTATAGTTATATAATTTACTATTGTACATATAGTAATATAAACTACAATCATAAATATACATTAAATTATATTTAATATATTAATATTTTTTAATATATATAATGAATTATAACTATATAGTTATTTATTATAATAATAAGTTTAAATGTTGTTATTTTAAATTAGTTATTAGATTTAACTTTTATATATAACTAATTCGTAAAAATACTTAAAAAGTATTTAAAATATTGTTTTTATTTGTCTACAAATAAGATATCTATTAATTATTATATTTGGTGATTAACATAATATAATATGAATAAAATATATTATTTTAAATAAAATAATACATTAAATATTGTAAATTTAATTGATATGATTTTCAATAATTACATAGATATTATATAATGAATAATATTTAATATTATTAATAAAAGATATATTTATATATACTAATTATTTTAATAATTTTTATTAAAATTGTATTTTACTATTAAATAATATGTAGAAAGATTGTTTTATTCAAAATTAATTTCTAATTATTAGAATTTGTTAAGTATAGTACTATGATCAAAACTCTCAATTACCAAATTATTTATTTTTTAAAAAAATAGTAAAGTAATAATAATTTATAAATGTATAGACAGTATAAATAAATAATAAAAATTTATTCTAAATAAGCTACTTTTAAAATAGTTAATAAATTAAAATTATTCTTATATAATAGCATATAATGTAATAATAAAAATTATTTATTTTTAAATAACTTAATAATATATTTTTTATAAAAATAATTATTAACATTCATTCGTAGAATATTTTTCATATTTATAAAAGACACAATAATCTATACAATAATTTTGCTATAATTCTCTTGCATATTAATCTTGATCTATAACTATAGTAATAGTTTTATTTTTTAAAAATTCTATATGCAATATATTATTACATAGTATTTAAAGATTACTCATTTAGTACATTGTATTAATTTATTAAAATATTAATAATATATATTGAGTTTTAATTTATAAATTAATCAATTCAATTGTATGAATTATATTAATTAGTAAATAATTATTAATTAATAATTATTAAAATACTATAATTTTTATAATTTAATATAGTAATAATATAAATACGATTACTTGTCTTAAGTTTTACGTAATTAATGCAAATATATATAATATTTTATCAAATTTTTTAAAAAAATCACAATATTAATTGTCATAATTAATATATTTAAAATGATTAATTTATAAAAAGTATTTATGTAGTAAATAAAAAATATTATTACTTTATTATTTTCTTATTTTATATATTTAAAATAATTTATTGTGGTTTATAAATAGTGTAAAATATCATTTTATAAAACTTATTAAGTTATCATATTGTGCCTATTATATATTTTTTATAAAATAGCTTATATTATGCGATAATACTTTATTACTATTTATTAAAAAAATATAAAATTATTAATTAAGTATTTAAAATAAGTAATATGTAATATTTATTTTCTTTCATAATTATAGTTATTGTTTATACATTCTGCTAGTCTTAGCACTTATTTATAAATATCTATTATTTATTAATATTTGATTCTCAGTAAATATAATTATTAGATTAAATAATAATATGTTTATAATGATAACTCTTAAGATCTAAGTATTTATATAAAATAACTTAGTGAACATACAAGATATATTTAAATTATTATTATCCTTATTAATTCCAAAATACTTGTTTCTATTCATATCAAATCAATTCTAATAGAAGATTATTTGTGTCATTATGATATCTTGATAATCAGTTTTTATTAATATATAGAATATATTATGTTAATTAATTTCAAATATTAATAATTTTAAATTCAATAATTTTATAAAATTTAAGATCTTCATAAATTAGTTGAATTTATAGCTATCATTATATGATTTATATTTTTTATATAAAAAAATAAGATCAAAACATATTAATATATTATAATGCTTTATTGAGTTATATACTTATTATAATGCTAAGAATAAATATTTTTTAATAATTTTATTGATAAAATAATTATTTAAAATAATATCATTATAAATTAAATAACATTTTTATAGAAACATTGCAAAAAACACAATTTAGTAAATTATTATAAATAATACTTTTTTAAGTATTGATTTGTTATAATTTTTATAAAATTAGATTTGCTATTTATGTGTTATTAAAATAGAATTTTTTATTGTTTAATAAATAATTTACACAAAATAATTAATGATATATAAATATATTCTATATTACTTATAACTTTAAAAAAATATCTTATTTATTAATAAAATTTTTATGTGATATATATCTTTAAAATCTAATCATTAAATAATATATTTTTTTAATGAGTATTGCTTTTATAAACACAATATATTATTTAGAATAAGAATATATTGTACTGAATTTTTTAAAAAATTATCTTTAATAATAATATGTTATTGCTTCAAAAATTTAATAATGATTGTTTTTTATAAAATTTATAATGCTTTATTGTAGTATATCTTTATAGCATCTTAGCGATATGTAATCTATAATTTAATTATATAGAATATATCATACTTGATATATACTTTATTTATACAGAATATAATATATATCTAATTAATATGTTAATTGTAATTATAACATTTTATAAAAAATATAACAGTTAAGCATTTAGTCTGTTTTTATAGATTATGATATTCATTGAATATTATATTTTATCTTATTATATAAAAAACAGTACTATTATGGCAGTATTAAATAGAATACTATATTTGAAGTATTTAGATAACGTATTTATATATTTAATATGTATTATTCCATAATTTATTGAAATACAATTTTATATTGCATTTAAATAAATAAATTTTTTCTAAATAATTAGAACATTATCATTATTTGTATCATTGCATAATTTTATATAACCAATAAAAATGTTCTCTCAAAAGTTTCATCGTATATATACTGATGTAGTATAATTTTATAAATTTATTGTTATGATAAAAACTATATAAAATTTGATATACCTATATTACATTTTTAATAAATAAAATAATTTTAGATAAAATTATTCGTACTGTATAGTATTAATTAATCTTATATAATAAGATATTTAATAAAATCAATAAAAGTAAAAAATAAATTTTAGATATATTAGATATTATCTCCATATAACATGTATATATTATATTTTACTACTATTTAATAAAAACTAATTATACAATCATTTTATTATAATATAAATATATGATATATACATGTATCTATAATAAAATATAGAGTGTATTATTAATAATAAATTAATACAATATTATATGATTTATTAAGTAATAATAGTGCTATTTTAATACTTGAAATTTATTTAATACTTTATACATTAACAGTCATTATATTATATCTTAGCCAAAATATAATCTTTACGTATTTTATTTAAAAAACTTTATAAGTATCAGTATATATATAATATACTAGATATAAATATAGTTCATGTCAAAAATAATGTATAATATTTTATTAAAGAAAGAATTTTATATTAGTTAAATCTCTAAAATTTAATTATATATAATATGCTATAGAAAATAAAATATATAACAATATTTTAGAGAGTATATTAATACTAAGAAATAAAAAATTCTTAAAGAAAACAATACTACTAATTATGATGTAAATATTTATATAAAATATTACAAATAAACAGATTAAGATCTACAAAAGAATAATGTTATTATAGCAATAAATTATTTTATTATTTTAAATTCATATGTAATATTATTATAAATAATAAATTAATGTTTTGTGAAGATATTTATAATATTGTATCTTGTACCACTTAATACAACAAATTATTTTTAGTAATTAAATGCATGTATATTAACTTAATATTTCTTATACAGTAATATTATGTAATATAAATTTAAACAGCTACTACTGTTATTGTGTGTTGTAATACTAATTATTGGTACGGTATTTTATATTTATTTTATGTGTATCATTACATTCTATTTTTTATATATACATACGTACTAATATTAAATATTAAATATATTTTTAATTCTACTAAAGTAGTAAAATATTTTATATATTATTACTGCTTTTATGTAATTAGTGTAGTAAAAAATTTTATTTTTCTCTCAGTTTTTAGGATTATCTGTCAACTATGTTTAAGAAATTTCGTGGTATTTTTTCAAATGATTTATCTATTGACTTGGGTACAGCTAATACTCTTATTTATGTAAAAGGACAGGGCATTGTATTAAATGAACCATCCGTTGTAGCTATTCGTCAGGATAGAACAGGATCTCTACAGAAAAGTGTTGCTGCAGTTGGATATGAAGCTAAGCAAATGTTAGGGCGTACGCCAGGTAATATTGCTGCAATTCGTCCAATGAAAGATGGTGTTATTGCTGATTTTTTCGTTACCGAAAAAATGCTTCAATATTTTATTAAACAAGTGCATAGCAATAGCTTAATGCGTCCTAGCCCAAGAGTTCTAGTTTGTGTACCTGTTGGAGCTACCCAGGTAGAACGTCGCGCAATAAGGGAATCAGCTCAAGGAGCAGGTGCTCGAGAAGTATTCCTTATTGAAGAACCAATGGCTGCAGCAATAGGAGCAGGACTACCTGTTTCTGAAGCAACTGGATCTATGGTTATAGATATAGGTGGTGGTACTACTGAAGTTGCTGTTATTTCCCTTAATGGTGTTGTCTATTCTTCTTCTGTTCGTATTGGAGGTGATCGTTTTGATGAAGCTATTATTAATTATGTACGTCGTAATTATGGTTCATTAATTGGTGAAGCAACTGCAGAACGCATTAAACATGTCATTGGCTCTGCTTATCCTGGTGATGAAGAGCGTACTATTGAAGTACGTGGACGCAACTTAGCAGAAGGTGTACCACGTGGATTTACATTAAATTCCAATGAAATTCTTGAAGCTCTACAAGAAACTCTTACTGGAATAGTTAGTGCTGTAATGGTTGCGTTAGAGCAATGTCCACCAGAGCTAGCTTCTGATATATCTGAACGCGGTATGGTATTAACTGGAGGTGGTGCATTATTACGTAATTTTGAACATTTATTAATGAAAGCAACTGGTATTCCGGTAGTAATTGCGGAAGAACCACTTACATGCGTCGCACGAGGTGGTGGTAAAGCACTAGAAATGATTGATATGCATGGTGGTGATTTGTTTAGTGAAGAATAATAAATAACTACATTAGTTTATTTTCTTGCTTTTAGTAATTTTATATATTTTAACTATATTTTAGGTCTTATAATATGTTAATTTAAATTTTATTTTTATTTTTTTAGATTCATTTTTTAATTTCCTATAATTAAGAATAGTATAATTTATGAAACATATTTTTAATAGAGGTCCTTTTATACAGTTACGACTCTTTATAGCTATAATTATTTCTATAGGATTAATTATTGCAGATAGCCACTTAAGTATTTTTAAGAAAATTCGTAGTTATCTAGATACTGCTGTTAGTCCATTATATTATCTTTCCAATGTACCACGTCAAATTCTAGAAAATGTATCAAATACCTTAATCTCTCATAAACAATTACAACTAGAAAATAGAATATTACGTCAAGAACTTTTATTAAAAAATAGCGATATTTTATTATTAGGTCACTTTAAACAAGAGAATGCTCATTTACGTGAATTATTAGGTTCGTCATTACATCAAGATGAACATAAAATGTTGACTAAAGTTATTTTAAAGTTACCTGACCCTTATAGTGATCAGGTTATTATTGATAAAGGTAGTAACAATAATGTGTATGTTGGTCAGCCTATTATTAATGATAAAGGTGTAGTAGGTCAAGTTATTGCTGTTGGCCAAAATACTAGTAGAGTACTGCTTATTTGTAATGCATTACATGCTCTACCTATTCAAGTATTACGAAATGATATACGTATATTAGCTTTAGGCAATGGTTGTACTAATGATTTTCAACTTGAACATCTACCGATTAATACTGATATTCGTGTGGGTGATATATTAGTAACGTCTGGATTAGGTGGACGTTTTCCGGAAGGATATCCTGTTGCTGTTGTCTCTTTAGTAAAGATTGATAATCAACACTCGTATACTATAATAAAAGCACGTCCAACTACGGAATTACAACGTTTACGATATTTATTATTGCTATGGATCACTGAACACAAAGCAACAATGTCACCAAATGCAGTTCATAGTATTGCTAACGAACGTATATTACATAGATAAAATAGTACATAATTAATAAAAATATAATAAATATAAAATATTTATTCTATTTAGTTAGAATATAAATATATATTACATTTTCTATGTATTAGAACGAGACATAGTTAACTGTAAAGCATTTATTAATAGCTTTCTTTACGTTATATACAAAGAGAGGTTAGTTATGTTAGTATATGATCGTAATCATCGTTGGATGATTTGGTTATTTTTTTTACTATCTTTTATTTTACAAATTATGCCATGGCCTGATACACTAATAATCTTGCGTCCAAATTGGTTAGCGTTGTTTTTGATTTATTGGGTCATGATACTACCATATCATATTAATATTGGTACTGGTTTTATATTAGGATTAATATGGGATATTATTTTAGGGTCTGCACTTGGTATTCGTGCATTAGCATATAGTTTATTAGCGTATTTAGTAGCATTAAAATTTTACTTATTTCGCAATATGCCACTCTGGCAACATGCATTAATGATTTTTTTATTAACTGCTGCTATGAATGTGTTAATTTCTTGGGAGGTAGTTATTATAACACATACCGATTTTCATCCAGAACTATTTTGGAATAGTTTAGTAAATGGTATGCTTTGGCCATGGTTTTTTCTTTTAATGCGCAAAATTAGTAATCGTTTAATAAAATAATAATTTATTGCATATATAATAAATATTGCTATATTAAATATATATAAAAATTTTATTAAAAATATCAGTATTTTAAGTATAATATTCAATAAAATATTAATATAAAATTTAAGATTTTTTATTCTAAAAGAATAAAATAATATTATTAAATAATAACTAATTTATAATTCATATAAACATTATTATAAATAATTACAAATATTTTTTAAAGAAAATGTTAATCAGCATATTATATACAATATTTATTATAAATAACTTTTAAATTATTATTTATAATAAGTTAACTCAAAATATAATTAAATAAAATTTTATTTATAAATATTAAGATTTATATCGTATATAAAAAGTCGTTTGTAGATGACGTATTCTTATATAGTTTTTTGTAAAATAGTTAAAATGAAAATAATTATTAAGTTAAATTATTACTTAAAGTAATTCAATTACTAGATAATTTACGCAACAAACTAATAAATCTAATAAAACATATTATATGTTTTTAAAATTTCTAATAATTATATTGATTCTAATTTGATAAAATATTTAAAATATTTTAGAAATATATAAATATAAATGTATATTATATATAATATAAAATAATGCTATGTATTAAGTAATCAATATATTAATAAGTTACTAAATTATTAATAAATTAATTATTATAGATAGTGATAGTGTTTAATGTATATAAAAATATTTGTATATTTTTTATTATAGTATTGTATTGCTTGATAAAAAATAAGCTTATTAATTTAATAAATAATTATTCTTGAAAAGAATATATAAAATCATTTTTTTATTAAAGTTAATATTTTATATATATCAATATCAGTCATCAAAAATTAGATAATACAATGATATATTCCATCAAGTTAATTATTAATTATATTAATAACTTAAATAACTTTATAAATAATTTATTTATAAATAATAATGTGTAATATACAATATTTTATTAATCTTTATTTTTTATGTATTGATTATAGATTAATATTATTTTTTTAGATAAAATCATACTTTTAAGTATTGTTACAAGAGTAATGTTTACTAAAATTATATTTATTAGTTATATTTACTCATTCATTTTATGACGCAATAATTTTTATGTCTATATTGAATTATATTAGCAGAATTAAATTACTATAGGATAGTAAGTGTATGGCATCTAAAAAAAAAATAGGTCTAATTACTTGTACTGGTATTGTTGCTGGTAATATGATGGGCAGTGGAATTGCATTATTACCTACTAATCTTGCTAAATTAGGATCTATTACTATTATTGGTTGGATCATAGCAATGATAGGTGCTATTGTATGGGCTTATGTTTATGCTAGATTATCTAATATTAATCCTCAAGAAGGCGGTCTTATTGCTTATGCTGGTGAAATAAGTCCAGTACTTGGTTTTCAAACTAGCGTCTTATATTACCATGCAAACTGGATAGGTAATCTTGTATTCTGTATTACAGCCGTTTCTTATTTATCAACTTTTTACTCAATATTTCATAATCCAGTATCAACAGGAATTACCTGTATTATTATTATTTGGATTTTAACTTTTATTAATATACTTGGTGGCATGTGGGTAAGTAGTTTAACAACAATTGGTCTTATTCTATTGCTGATTCCTGTTGTTGGCACAGGAATTGCAGGTTGGCATTGGTTTGAGATAGATATTTATAAAAGTAATTGGAATATATCTGGAAATACTGATTATAATACGATTATAAAAAGTATTACATTGTGTTTATGGGCTTTTATTGGTGTTGAATCTGCTACAGTTACGACTAATATAGTAAAAAATCCAAAACGTAATATTCCTATTGCTACTATATTAGGGACATGTATTGCTGGTGTATCTTATATTTCTGCTACTCAGGTTATTGCGGGTATGTATCCGACTGCTCAAATAGCAGCATCTAATGCTCCATTTAATATAAGTGTGTCTACAATAGTTAGTCCATGGGCTGGATCATTAGTTTCTATATTTATTACTTTTGCCTGCTTAAGTTCACTATGTTCTTGGATGATGCTAGTTGGACAAGCTGGTGTTCGTGCTGCACATGATGGAAACTTTCCTAAAGTATATGGTGATATAGATAAATATGGAATTCCACGCAAAGGTTTGTGTTTGTCTGCTATTAAAATGACAATACTCATGATTATTATTACTATAATCAATGTTAGTGGAATTCAACTATCAGAATTATTTGGTGAGTTAACAAAAATTGTAGTTTTATTAATTATATTACCGTATTTTTATTCATGTATTAATTTAATATGTTTTGATAATGTTCAATGTAATAATATGTTGAGTTTATTTATTGCTATATTAGGTTGTTTGTTTTGTTTGATTGTATTAATAGGAGCTAATTATTTTGAATTAGTAGGTTTTTTGATTATTAGTTTAACTGTCTTAATGTTTTATGCAATAAAAATAAGACGCAATCAATTAGCAAAAAAATAAACTTTATCAATTTTTATATATAAATCAATTTTAGACTTAAATAGTAAAAATATCTTAAAGTATGTATAATTCAATGTTAATATTAAAAGAATATATTATAGGGCTATTATTATTTTTATTATGTAGTGTGATGAAATATTTTATTATTACTTAAGATTTTAATATTTAATATATAAAAATATTTTGATGAAATAATACTATATAATAAAATATATTTTTTTAGATAAATCTATTATTTATAGTGGTATTATATTAACATAATATTTTTATGCTTATAACAATATTATCATAAAGTTATTTTATGTATTATTAAAATTAGAGATTAATAAATATCTTACTGTAAATTTTTCTTTAAAATATTTAAATATAATTTATTCAAAAATCACAGTCATATAATACCTATTATTTAGATTAAATAATAAAATATTTTAATTTTTTATAATTACTTATATCTTTAAACATGTATAGCAATACAATTTAGTTATTACTAATGTTTTTATATTATTAGCATCATCCATAGTATAAAATAAATATTTATTATGGTTATATTCAATAGTTTAACAGATAATAACTTGGTTAATAAGATATTCGTAAAATAATTACTATTAATATAGTTATTATAATTTTAATAAAAAATATAAATAATATATAAATCACATCAAATATTAAATAATAGATAATAGATAATTCAGAAAATAAAATAATTATTTTTATATAAATTATATTACATAATAAAAAATTTATTTTAATAAATATTTTAAATAATTGAACATTAATTTACATGACTAATATTTATTATTTTTTAAATTTTAGAATAAAATTAAATTGTATTTAATATTTTATTATTATATAATAATACCTATTATTAATAATTTAATATACTTTATTAAAATTTATCAGATTATTATAAATATATTATATCTTATTATAAACAACCATTATATTTAATATTCATTAAATTAGATATCAAAATAATAGTCCATACATTCTATATTATAGAAAATAAATTGCATATATAATCATACTATATTTGATAAATAATACTTATTATATATTAACACGCATAAGTAATATTTTGCTATTAATATAATTACATTGTATTGCATTATTATTAAGTAATTATGTTTTATGTTATAATATAATAGGTCATTAAACTTAACTATTTATAATTATATTATATCTTTATTAAAGATAATAATGCTATTCAAAGTTATTAAATAATATTCATTATCTGAGTCATAAAAATATTTATTTAATTAATATTTATATTATTAATATATTTTGTATAAATTAAGGATATTTTATTATATGAATATTTTTATAGAAAATTATTTATTATATACTAATTAATTTATATCTCATTATATAATTGATTAATAGTAAGATCATTAGATATGAAAACATTTTTATAAAAAATATTTAAATAATTATTTGTAAAAATTATGATAATATAATATTTTTATGGGGCTATAGCTCAGATGGAAGAGCACTTGCATGGCATGTAAGAGGTCAGCGGTTCGATCCCGCTTAGCTCCATAATCATAGTAGTAATAATAAAAATTAAGATAATATCTTATTATATTTTAATAAAAATTTATTATTTATTACAGAATAAGCAAAAATTATATTATTAAAAAATATATATTTATGTAAATTAATATTTAATGCTTGTTTTTATATTAATTATTTTAGTTATAAAATAAATTTATTATACTAAATATATTCAATATTTCAGTAAAATATTTTTATATATCTATAACTATTAATTAAATAATAAATTATTAAGAATGAACACATATTTATTTATAATATCTTACATTTAAATATTTTCTTACTTATATGTTATAGTGATATAGTTATAGATAATACAATAATTGATCATGATTTATTTACAATAGATATTAATATATTATATTTATAATATAGTTTACATAATTAATATGCTTATTATTACATAATAATATATAGTTGTTTTATATTTAATCACATTATATATAATGTTTTGCAGAATAGATAAATAATAATGAATAGTATCAAAAAAATAATTAATCACTATAATTTTTTATAGTACAAAATAATATTACTTATTACATCTATTTTAATAATTGTATGCCTTGTATACATTTATTATTTTATTTGTATTTTTACATATTATATTAATGTTTGATTATTATGTAATTACATAATTTTATTAATTAAAATAATTATAGAAATATTTTGTTATTTACATAAATAGTGACAATAAAAAATAATTTACTACTAATATACTAAGTATCATCAACATATTAGTAATAATCTATATATGTTATAGACTTGAAATATACATATATTTAATTTATTTATATAAAATTCATAAACTTATTAATTATAATAATATAATTAATTGTATTATTAATTATCATATATAGTCTTATTAAGTATATTAATAGTTATATAAAATATAAAAATATTATTTACAATGCCATTTAGTAGTTTCAGAATTAATGTCCTCTAGTATAATGCCTAATTGATTTAATTGATTACGTATAGAGTCTGCTATTGCCCAATTTTTAATTGTACGTGCATCTTGACGTTGTTTAATAAGTTTTTCTATTTTATTTATTGCTTGATTATCAATATTTGAATATCTTTGTAAAAAAACTTCTGGATCTTGTTCCAAGATTCCTAAAATATTTGCTAGTTTACGTAACTCAGCCGCCATGACATGAACTTGAGACATATTATTTTCTAACTTAAGCCGATTTATTTCACGTGCTAAATCAAATAACGTTGAGTAAGCTGCTGGAGTATTAAAATCATCATCCATAGCTTCACGGAATAACATTTCAAAAGCACTATTTTTTTCTGGTTCTATGTTATAATTTGTGCTACGTAGTGCCATATATAAACGTTTTAATGCTAAGCTAGCCTGATCAAGACTATTAACATTATATTGTAATTGACTACGATAATGACTAGACATTAAAAAATATCTTATTATTTCAGCATCATATTGTTGTAGTAATTCACGTATAGTAAAACAATTACCTAACGATTTAGACATTTTATCATTATTCATTAGAACCATACCGGAATGCATCCAATAATTTACATAAAAATTATTGTAAGTGCAACTAGATTGAGCAATTTCGTTATCATGATGCGGAAACATTAAATCTGAACCACCACCATGAATATCAAAAGATACTCCTAATTGTTTGTAAGTCATTGCTGAACACTCAATATGCCATCCTGGTCGTCCTGCGCCCCATGGTGATTCCCAATAAGGTTCATGTTTCTTGGATATTTTCCATAGTACGAAGTCCATAGGATTTTTTTTTGTATTAGTAGTTTTAATACGTACTCCAATATGTAATTTTTTTAGATTTTGACGAGACAATAAACCATAATCATTATAAGTATCTACGGAAAATAATACATCTCCATTATAAGCAACATATGCGTTTCCGCGCAAAATAAGTTGCTTAATTATTATAATAATTTCAGAAATATGTTCTGTTGCTCGTGGTTCAATAGCTATATTTGAAATATTTAACGAATCAAAATCTTTATGCATTTCAATTAACATTCGTTCAGTTAATTGCTTGTAGCTTTCTTTGTTTTTTAGTGCACGTTGAATAATTTTATCATCTATATCAGTTATATTGCGTACATATTTTAGTTGATAACCTAAATAAATAAGATAACGAGCAACTACGTCAAAAGCGACAAAAGTACGTCCGTGACCGATATGACATAAATCATAAATAGTTATTCCACATACGTACATACTTACTTCACCTTTACGTATAGGTTTAAATTCTTCTTTTTGACGAGTAAGAGTATTAAAAATTTTAAGCATGGAGTTCCTACAATTTTATATAAAAAATAGATATGCAACCGTAAATCAAATAAATATGCAATTATAATATAGTCATGTATAATTACATGTATAACTTAATAAGTTATATACATGTAATATTTTACTAGATAATTTATTTTGCTTTTATGATGCATAAAATATTTTAATATTTGACATAAAAAAATATTCAATATATAAGATTTATTTTAAAATATAATTAATCTAAATAAATTATATTTTTATTTATTAGAAAGACTAGAGTTATAATTGAATAACAATGAATATATACTTTATATAAATAGCGTAATATTTTATTATTAATATTTAATATTGTTATTATACTTTATTTATTAATCTTATCAATAATTTTATATATAAATGTTTTACCAGAAGATATATTATATATCTGTGTATTTTAAAGAAATTAACTTGCTCTTATTTTAGATTATTCTATCTATAATCTGTAATTATTATTTTGATATAATTTATTTATTAATAATATACAATGTAACAATGATATTTATTATGTATAATATATAATATATTTAATCTTTTTAAGGATTCAGATTATTATATAATATAAAAACTATGATATAATTAAATTATAAAAAATATATTTATTGTTTAGCTAAAAAAATGACTTATAACTTTAATAAATATTCTATATAAGCATATTCAGTATTATAATCTTTTTAAGATAAAATATTTATTTATATAATCTTATATATTTTTTTAAAAAAATTCACTGATTATATTAAGTACTGTAACTGTTGTTTATTAAACATATATTATTTTACATGAAATAATAAAATCATATTTTATTAAAATTAGTATACTTATATTAAGCATTTCTATAAAATTTATATAGTTAGATAGAATAAAATATATTAAAAATATGTATCTAGAACAATAAAACTTTATTGTTATTCACTATATCTATCGTCATAAGATATTATAATCCAATATAAATCTTATACAAATATTATAAGAGTATTATATTATGAATATAATCTTAAATTTTACATGTTACTGCAACTATTATACTATTATTTTAATCTTTAAAAGATAATATGATATATTTTTATCAAAATAATAAAATATTATTTATCGCATTAAATATTCATTTTTATATATTGACTATTATTTAATATTTATTGCATCAATTAATATCTAAATAACTTGTCTATTCATTAGTAGATATTAACAATAAATATTGCTATTAAAATAAAAATAGTAAATCCATTAAAATTAGATTTTTATAAAATAAATTATCTATTTAACATATTAATTATTTATTATAATAAGCACTGATAAAAGTTATCCTATATAAGACATAATATATTGATATATACTATAATATATTAATCTTTAAGAAAATTTTATAAAAAAAATATCATTCAATAATGCAATCAATCTTTAAAAGTATTAAAGATATTATCTCTTATTATCATATACATTTATCAAAAAAATATATTATTATATTTATTTCAAGATACAGGACATTATTAATATTTGTAAAATTTAAAAAAATACATAAAAGATCTAATTACTAAACATTTTTTACTAAATACATTACAGTATTAATATTAAAGATTTATGATAATTGACTTAGAAATACATTATTTATACTGCTTAAGTATGAAATATCAATTATTAATAATAATACATTTTACTAAATGAATATGTGTAAATATGAACATAATATCGTTAAAATATTTAATTATTTTAATTTTATTGACGTTTTTAGAAAAACCTTTTTGCTAAAAAAATAACATAGCATTACAAATATTGTTAATAACATTAGTACAACTTAATTTATTTAATCAAAACTTAATAAAAATTAAGTAATACATTATAATACTTGTTAATATATACAATAAATATATTAAATAAAATAATTATGATATAATTTAAAATTAGATATCAGTAGTATTAAATTAATGATATTATATATAATAATATATTATTTATAATAATTTTTTATTATTAAAATAATTTAATTTCTTTTTTTAATATCTTATAAATATAATATAAAAATATGTCTGAAATTAATATAATAAATAATCGAATTACCAATTTATCTAAACGGATAGAAATCCTTACAGGATATTTTTGACTATGATAACAAAAAAGAACGACTAGCAGAAGTTAATTCTGAATTAAAACAGCCAGATATTTGGAATAAATCAGAATACGCACAAACTCTTGATCAAGAACGTTATTTTCTAGAGGAGATTATTAATACAAGTAATCAAATGACTAATGAATTAAATGATATTTCTGAATTATTAGAGTTAATAATTGAAGATAATGATATAACAAATTTTAATGACATTAGTGATGAGTTAACACAATTAGAAAATAAAATCCTTCAATTAGAATTGCATCGTATGTTATCTGGTAAACATGATAGCGCTGATTGTTATATCGATATTCAAGCAGGATCTGGTGGAATTGAGGCACAAGATTGGGCAAGTATGTTGCTGCGTATGTTTTTGCGTTGGGCAGGTAATAAAGGTTTTAATACTGAAATTATTGAGTTATTAAATGGTGAAATTACCGGATTAAGATCTGTTACCGTAAAAATATCTGGTAAATATGCATATGGTTGGTTTCGTACTGAAACTGGCGTACATCGTTTAGTACGTAAAAGTCCTTTTGATTCTTCTGGTCGCCGTCATACATCATTTAGTGCTGCTTTTGTATATCCTGCAATAGCAGGTAATAATTGTAATATTGAAATACACCCAACTGATTTACGCGTTGATGTTTATCGCGCATCAGGCGCTGGAGGACAACATGTTAATCGTACAGAATCTGCAGTACGCATTACTCATATTCCAACTAATATTGTTACTCAGTGTCAAAGTAATCGCTCTCAACATAAAAATAAAGATCAGGCAATGCGCCAACTAAAAGCTAAAATATATCAATATGAAATACATAAACAAAATATAAAAAAACAGATAATAGAAAATAGCAAATCAAATATTTGCTGGGGCAATCAAATTCGTTCTTATATATTAGATGATTCCCGCATAAAAGACTTACGCACTGGTGTTGAAACACGCAATATACAATCAATATTAGATGGTAATTTAGATATATTTATTGAGTCAAGTTTAAAAGCTGGATTATAAGGAAATAATATGTCTAGATCCCAAGTACACAATATGGAACATATTATAAATACAAATAATGATATACAATCACGTCGTGCAAAACTTTCAATATTACGTAAAAAAGGAGATGTCTTTCCTAATAATTTTCGTCGTGATCTAATTTCCAATCAGTTACATAGTTTATACGACAAAAAAAATAAAATAGAACTTGATAATATAAATATTATGGTATCTGTTGCAGGTCGTATGATAACTCGCCGTATTATGGGAAAAGCTTCTTTTATAACTTTACAAGACATGGGTGGTAGCATACAGTTATATGTTACTCGTGATTCTCTAAAAGACGGTCTGTATAATAATCATTTTAAAAAATGGGATATAGGAGATATTATCGGAGCTTATGGTAAAATCTTTCGCACTGATACTGGTGAATTATCTATCTACTGTTATGAAATTCGTTTACTAACTAAAGCTCTTAGACCTCTACCAGATAAATTTCATGGCCTTATAGATCAAGGGACGCGCTATCGTCAACGTTATCTTGATCTAATTGCAAATACAAAATCTCGAGAGATTTTTCGTATTCGTTCTAAAACTATTTCTGCAATACGTAGCTTTATGTTGAATAAACAATTCATGGAGGTAGAAACACCCATGATGCAAGTTATTCCTGGAGGTGCTACAGCTCGTCCATTTATTACTCATCATAATGCACTAGATATTGATATGTATTTACGTGTCGCGCCAGAGTTATACTTAAAACGTCTTGTCATTGGTGGTTTCGAACGTATATTTGAAATTAATCGTAATTTTCGTAATGAAGGTATTTCTCCTCGCCATAATCCAGAATTTACTATGATGGAAATGTATATAGCTTATGAAGATTACAAATATTTAATTGTTTTCATTGAAGATATGTTTCGTACTCTTACTAAAGAAATTCTTGGTAGCAACATTCTTAAATATGGTGATCAAACATTAGATTTTAGTAAACCTTTCAGACAAATGACTATGAAAGAATCTATTAATTATTATTATCCAGATATTACAATAAAAGCACTCGATGATTTTAAAAAAATACTTAAATATGCTGAATACTTTAAAATAAAGATTTCAAAAAAATGGAGTTTAGGTCGTATTCAATGTGAGATATTTGATACAATTGTAGAGAAAAAACTTATTCAACCAACTTTTATAACCGAATATCCATTAGAAGTTTCTCCACTTGCAAGATGTAATGATAATAATCCATTAATTACTGATCGTTTTGAATTATTTATAGGCGGTCGTGAAATAGGTAATGGTTTTTCCGAGTTAAATGATCCTGAAGAACAGGCTATAAGATTTCAAAATCAGGCATATGCAAAAGATACAGGTGATGATGAAGCAATGTGTTACGACGAAGATTATATTATTGCTTTAGAATATGGACTACCACCAACTGCTGGGTTAGGAATTGGTATTGATCGTATGATTATGTTGTTTACTGATAGCCATACTATTCGTGATGTTATTTTATTTCCTACTATAAATACATTAAAATAAAAATTCTACTTATTTATGTTATTATATTATTTATACATACTATGTAATAGTAAATAAGGATATATTCTCTTAAAATAATATTCTTATTTAATTGTATTGTATAATATGCTATCATAAAGATAATGCAGAATAATTTAGTAAATTTATATGATAAATTATTTTTCTTAGTATTTAAATAATTTTATTTAGATATTTTATTACATTAATAAATATATAAAAAATATTTTGATGTTTACGCTATTATCTTTAGCTTATTTAAATATATGAAAATATTTCATTATTAAAATTTGTAATACATTATTATAAATAATAATGCATGCAATATTTTATTAAGATATTAAAAATTTACATAAATAATTTTATATATAAAATATAAATATCATAAAATTATATTTTATATATAAAAATCTTATTTTTTTAAGTAAAATATAAAATAATTTAAGATCTATCTATATTAAATGCTATCACTGTACTCAATTGTTGTTCATTTAAAGCTAACATTATTAGACGATCTATACCGATTGCTACTCCGGAGCAATCGGGTAAACCGTGCTCCAATGCACCTAATAATTTTTCATCCAATGGATATTGTGTTAAACCAAGGGCAGCTCTTTTTCGATTATCTTCTTCAAAACGCATACGTTGCTCATGAGCATTATTAAGCTCATGAAAACCATTACCGAGTTCAATATTTTTATAGTATACTTCAAAACGTTCTGCAACACGTTGATCTTCAGAGCTAATTTGTGCTGAAGAAGCTTGAGAAGCGGGATAATGATATATAAATGTAGGTTTATTGTGACCTATATTAGGTTCTACTCCAAAAGTAAATAATAATTGTAGTAAAGTATCTATATCTTTTTCATCTTTGGTTATATTATTTAGATTTAATGTTATTGCTATTTCATTTAATTGCACCTTATTAGCACAAAGAGGATCTATACCCAAATAACGTATAAAAGCCTCTTGATAAGAAAGTATTTCAGAATGATCGTATTGCAGTACTATTTGCATAAGGTCGTCCACTTCATTCATCAAGCTATACATATCATAGTGTGGTCGGTACCATTCTAATATGCTAAATTCAGGGTTGTGATATTGTCCATATTCTTCATTACGGAAAGCTTTACCTAGTTGATAAATAGGGCCACTACCGGCTGCTAAAAGACGTTTCATATGATGTTCTGGACTAGTTATCATATATAGTAATATGTTTTGTTGATTATCTAAGTTCATAAAATTAGTTTGGAATGGAATGAGATGAGTATCGGTTATAGTTTCCTGACTTATAGAAGGAGTATCAACTTCTAAAATACAACGATCTAAAAAAAAATTACGTATGGTGGATATAATTTTTGCGCGTTTCAATAAATTAACAATTGAAGCACTAGGCTGCCAGGTAGGCTTATTATACATAATGATACTCCATGCTATATAGTATAATGTTAGTTTACTAGTGTATTATGCTATTGGTGAAATTATTAATCATGAATTAGCTAATATTGATAAAAATATAATTAAATAATTATATGAATTAGATAATATAAAATGAGATATTTATTATACTATGATTATAAATAAACCAAAACATTTGATACTATCTCTTATACTATAAAGTAGTTAAAACGTATATGAGTTTATTTTTTATAAATAAATATTGTAAGATAATAATTATTATAGTACAATATTGACAATTTAATAAAATATCTCATAACTGTAAAATTCATTTATTATAGGTAATACCTTAAGGTATTGTTTAGATTTAATTATTATTTTCATAAAAAGTAGTAAGTATATTACATTATTATATATGTTAATATATAAATATTTTTGGTTAATTATTTAACTACTATTTATCATAAATAGTATTTCATGATTTATACACGTCGTTGATCATTAATATTCTAGATAATAGATTATTTTTTGAAACTTCTTATAGGCTTAATTTGCTGTCTTTTAAAAAATTTTTTATATTACGATTATTTATTAGTTATATATCATCATATATCTTATATATGTTAACTAATTATTTTATGAAATATGCTAAGCAATTATTATACATAATAAATATTAAGTTACTAATTATTTATTTACTAAATAATCGCTTTATAAACAACATTACACAACTTAATATTATTGTAACTATAATAGTTTAAATTAATCTTTTAAAAAGTATTTATATATTAATATTATAATATTTAATTAATTAAATAGTATGAATATGTTTTTTAAAAATTAAGGTTGTTTGCATGTAATTATTGCGATAATTATACTTTATTCACTATAATATAATAAATTATGTTATTATCATATTAATAGTTATATTAATAATATAATAAAATAATTTTCTCAGAAACACATAAATCACTAATTACATAATAATCTAATGTTAGTTAAAAATATTATAAATAACTATGTATTATTAATTAATATTTTTATGTATACTTTTATATTGATAATCAGTCTGATTATTATTTATGTAAACAGAAATAAATAACAATTAAGTAATTATATTTTATGTATTTTTGAAAATCTAGATTTTATAAAAATAATTTATTTATATATTAATATATCTTTCTATGTATTCACAGATATACAATATATCTTAATTGTTAATTATTGACATTAAAAAATGTTCTAGTATATTCTTTTTAAGAATTTTTTTTTCTCCGTTACGACGATTTTGATACTCAACTTCATCTCTCTCTAAATTATCAAAACTGATTACAATAATATGAGGTATACCTATTAACTCTATATCTGTAAACATTGCTCCTATACTTTTTTTTCGATCATCCATAATTACGTCAATACCTTTATCACTAAGATTTTGATATATTGACATAGCACAGTCTTTCACGCAAAAATATTTATGCATATTGATTGGTAGAATAGCAACTTGAAATGGTGCAATAGTATCAGACCAAATAATACCACGTGTATCATGATTTTGTTCAATAGCAGCAGCAACCAAACGAGTTAATCCAATGCCATAACAACCCATTTTTATAAATTTGCGTTGGCCATGTTTACCTTGTACAGTAGCATTCAGTGCCTTAGTATATTTTATTCCTAATTGAAAAATATGTGCAACTTCAATTCCACGTTTTATTGATAATGTCCCTTTACCATCTGGGCTTGGATCACCTTCAACTACATTACGAAGATCAGCTATCATTGTTAATGGTAAATCACGTTCCCAGTTAATACCGAAGTAATGTTTACCATTAATATTAGCACCAGCAACAAAATCGCTCATCATGGCAACCGTACGATCTACAATAACAGGTATATTAATATTTATTGGCCCTAAATATTGTAACTCTGTATTAATTATTTTATGAATTTCATTTTTAGTGGCAAATTTTAAAGGACTAATAACCATTTTTAATTTTTCAGCTTTTAGTTTAGCTAGCTCATGATCACCACGAATTAATAAGGCAATAAATTTATGTTTGCTTTCTTTAGTAGCATGAACTAATATAGTTTTAACTATTTTTTTAATTGGTACATTAAATTGCTCAATAAGTTCTTCTATAGTAGTTACATTTCTCGTATTAATTATGCATAATTCTTCACTTGGTAGAGCGCGTTTACCACTAGGTGTAATAGCTTCTGCTAATTCAATATTGGCTGCATAATTAGATGTATTGGAAAAAATAATACTATCTTCGCCAGTATGAGCTAGAACTTGAAATTCATGAGATATATGACCACCAATAGAACCTGTATCTGCTTCTACTGAACGTACATTTAAACCAAGACGACTAAATATTTTTTCATATGCAACAAACATTTTTTCGTAAGTTTCCTGTAAAGACTCTTGAGAGATATGAAAAGAATAAGCGTCTTTCATAATGAATTCACGTGCACGCATTACACCAAATCGTGGACGAATTTCATCACGAAATTTTGTTTGAATTTGAAATAAATTTAATGGTAATTGTTTATAGGAGGTAATCTCATTACGCACTATATTGGTAATAACTTCTTCGTGAGTTGGTCCTAATACAAATAGACGTTTACTGCGATCAATAATACGTAGTAGTTCTGGGCCATATTGTTCTAAACGACCACTTTCCTGCCATAAATTAGCTGGCTGTACTATAGGCATAGAAATTTCTATTGCACCGGTATTATTCATTTCTTCACGAATTATATTTTCGATTTTTTTAAGAACACGCAAACCAATAGGCATCCAAGTATAAAGACCTGATGCTAATTTACGAATCATACCAGCACGTAACATTAACTTATGGCTGCTTACTACAGAAGCAGAAGGAATATCTTTGAGAGTAGAAAGCAAATATTGACTTGTAAGCATATATAGCGTTCCGTTAACACGTAATATGTATTATGTAAATTATATTATTAATATATAAAGTATCTTATTTATATAAGTTTAAACATTCTATTTATAATCTATCTAGTTAAACAAAATATGATAGAGAATATCTAAGTAATACAAATATTCTAGTACTAATTATATCAATTACTATTTATTATAAATATCTTTTATATTATATATATAAAAATTTTATAAAATATAACTATAATTTTTTAGATATTTTATTTGTATAAGTTATTGCTAAAATAATTTTAAACATTGTAATACTAAATACTTATATGATTATATTTTAACTATATTATTTATTAATTACTGCGTATTTAGTAGTTACACAACACTTAATAGTATATTAATAATATATATTTACTAAAAGCCATTATTAATGATATTTAAATAATCTTGATATGAAATATATAAATTAATATATCACTATATATACTTTGTTAGAAAAGTAAAGTTCTTATTTTATGACATTGTTTATTAAAATATTTTAATGAACTATAATTATATTACAATATTAATGTATCTTATCTTTTAAAATAAGATATTTTATATTTCTGTAACATATATTATATATATTATTAAGTAAGATTTATTAATTATGTATATAAAATATATTCAAGCAAGAAAATAAATAATATAATAACTTCTGTATCTTTACATATAGAGATAAATATTCAATACAAATAGATATTACGTTATTTAATTAACTGTTACTAAACCATTAAATACAAAATATTTTTTAAAAAAATAACATATACAAAAATAATATTTTAAATATTTTTTTAAAAAAAATTCATTAATAGGTACATAATATATTATATGTTTAATTTATTAAAATAATGTAAACATAATATTCTAGATTTAATATAGTTTATGTGAAATAAATTAATGATATATTTTATGTTAATGTATTTTATATTTATACCATAAGTAATAAATAAATTAATATTTTTTGTATAACTATTTTGAATATAATATATATTTATATACTAAAATAATTAATTAATATTTTTAATGATGTTGATAATATCATTACTTTTAATGCAAATAATAAGCATATTTGTTTGATAAGATTTTTTTAAAAATACTAGTGCTTATGATATATTTTATAATAAATTGATTAATCTAATTACTATTAGATAGTAATCTATTATTATTTACATACTATTAAGATAGTATTAATTTTCTATTAATTAGTTTATTATAATTTTTCATTAAGTATTAGCTTAACATAATAGTATTTATTACATATAAGCAATAAAATATTAAATATATTATAGAATTAATGCGTATATCATTACAAATAATGATTAATAATTTCTACTATAATAAATATTTTAAATATAAAATTAAATAACGTAGTATTATTAATATAATAATTATAAATCTAAAAAAGTAATATATAGTATATGTTATTTATTCTTATAGAATTAGACAATTTATTAATACCTCTATATTATATATAATAAAATAATAATTTTATAAATTTTATTATTTTTAATAGGCATAAAACTTATCTTTTAATTAACTACTCATTATAATAATATTTAATTGTAATAAAGATAATTAAGATATATAATAATGATATGGCATTTATACTTAATATATTATAATAAATAAAAAAAATTTTATTTAATTAATAGTGAGATATTATTAAGTAAAGATATATAATGAATTAAGTTATTATTAAATAATAGTAATGTTAATGTGTATAAATATTTTAGTTATTAATATTTAAGGTCTAATTATTGCAATAATAACTTATATAAGTAACTATTATATGAAGAATAATATAAGAGTATTAGATAACTTGATAATACTCTAAAATCATCAATTATACTATAGACTAGACTAATTATTTATTCATAATCTGTATATATAATAAACTATCAAAGAAATATCTTAAATTAGTTATTATAAGATATAATTATTAATTAATAACTTACGATATTTAAATAATAATATAATTATGAATAATATTAAATATGGAAGATGATTTTCTTTATAAAACAATTATATATATTATGAATACTACTATCAGTATATAATATAAAAATATTTTAATAATTAAATAATACTCTTAGTTTAGTAATAAAGTTATATTAATTTATAGTTTGTGCATTTAATATGGCTAACATTTCTTGTGGCATATGATAACCAGGAATAATTGTACCATTTTTTAGTACTATTGTTGGAGTACCCTGCAGATTCAACTGTATTCCTAATTCATAATGTTTTTTAATGTCTATTGAACAAGTTTTTAATGTGTTTATCTTATTATGAAAGGTTTGATCAAATATTTTACGATTGTCCTGCATACACCAAATAGATTGCATATCTTTTCCAGTTTGAGAATTTAATCCATGACGTGGAAAAGCAAGATAACGAACAGTAATACCTAAATCATTATATTCTTTTATTTGAGTATGAAGCTTATGACAGTAGTTACAATTGATGTCTGTAAATACAGTAATAACATATTTTTCTTTTGATGATTTATAAATAATCATTTCTGGTACTAATTGTTGTAAACGTTGGGATACTAATATTTGATTAGTTACATTAATCGGTATCGTATAATTAATATTGTACATTGGTTTTAGCATAAAATCTTTATAATTGTTCGTAATATATATTATATTGTTATCAATAAATACAGTTTGTAATTTAGTAATAGGTGATTTTTGAGTAATTAATGTATTCATGCCTAATACTTGTAATGATTGTTTAATATTTATATTATTTGCTTGTGAAATACCAAAGACTGACGTTCCCATCATAATTGTTATCCAAAGTAAATATTGCTGCATTGTATATTATTCCTTGTAATATTTTATGTCTTTAGGCTATCTAGATGAGATGTGATTGATTAATTTTAGTCAATTTTGTTATTACATATATTAATTTTGCTGAATATTATTATAGATAATAAGTTTATTATTTCTAATATATCCTATATATATCTATAGTATAAAAATCTTTAATAATATTATTTTATAATAAATATCTATTTTTAATTAAAATAAGAACTATTTATACATATATTCTTAAATATCTTAATATATTTTTTTTAAAAATTTATTATTTAATAATAATATTTTATACTTTAGTAGTGATATAACTTAAAATATTTAATATGTATATAAGATTTTTTACGTATTACAGAAATAAATTTTGAACGCTTATACAGAAATTATTCTTAATCATATTATAATTCAATTAAATTATTTTTTTATATCAGCCAATGTTAAATATATAAAAAAATAAATATTTTGATATTATCATAATATAATTTATTTTTATGACATAGTAATTACTTAATAAATTTATACTATAAGTTAAGAATAAAATTTATTTTTTAGTTATATATTTTAGTTAATACTTTTATAATATAATTATTGAGTAATAATAAAATTATTATTGTTTATTTATATCATTAACATACTATAAGTATACTTCTTATATAGATAAGTAATATTTTATTTATACTATTATTTTAGTTTATATAAAGTATTGATATTAAAAATAATGTAATACATTATATTGTATATAAGTAATTATAAAGTAATGAGATTATTTTTTTAAAAAGATTATCATTATTTAATGATTATTAATATTCTATTATAGTAGATGATATAATTAATAATTAAGAAAAATATGATAAATATCAATACTTTAAATACATTATTATTGTAGAGATTGATAATATTTAATAATAATTTTACTATATCAATAGTTATATAGATATAGTATATTATTAAAATAATTTAAATTATAAATTTCTTAAGTAGTGACTTAATCAGATAGATACCATTATTTAATGTAAGTAATATTATAAGATTATTATAAATATTTTATGTAATTTTATATCAATAAATTATACTAAATAATACAATATATTATTATATACAATAATTGTTTATTAACAATGGAGATTTTATTATATCTTAATAAAATATTATTGTAACTAATAAATTATAGAAATGAGATTATTAAAAATATTTTATGAATTTATAATATGACTACAAACTAAAATAATTTTTAATTTTTAGGAAGATACAATGCCAGAATTACCAGAAGTAGAAACCATTTGTCGTGGAATTGAACCTTATTTAGTTGGTTATTCTATTCAGAATCTTATAGTACGTCAAGCTAATCTTCGTTGGCCAATTTCAAACGAGTTAATTAAATTAAAAAATAAAATAGTACTCAGTGTGCAGCGTCGTGCTAAATATCTTTTAATTGAATTAAACAATGGATGGATTATTATTCATCTTGGCATGTCAGGTGTTTTACGTATTTTAAAAATAGACACACCAGTTCACAAGCATGATCATATTGATATGGTGTTATCTAATGGTATAATTCTACGTTATAATGATCCTCGTCGTTTTGGATCATGGCGTTGGTGTACAGATTTAAAATCATCTAGTATATTTTCTTATCTTGGTCCTGAGCCTCTCACTGATGCTTTTAATAGTCATTATTTATTTTGTAAATCACGTTATAAAAAAATTATTGTTAAAAATTGGCTTATGGATAATAAAGTAGTTGTAGGTTTAGGTAATATTTATGCAAGTGAATCATTATTTCATGCTGGTATCCATCCCGCTCGACCTGCTGGCTTATTAACTAAAAAGGACACAGAACAATTAGTACTAAAAATTAAATCACTATTATTACTATCAATATCACAAGGAGGTACAACTATAAAAAATTTTTTCCAATCAGATGGAAAGCCAGGATATTTTGTACAAGCATTACAGGTATATGGCAGAGCAGGACAAAAGTGTAAGATATGTGGTGAAAAAATATTAAGTGAGAAATATAGTTATCAGCGAAAAACATTTTTTTGTGCTTATTGCCAAAAAATATAGAATATTAATAATATTTTTGAACATTATACATAATAATATATTTTAAGATATTTTTAATATATTATTAATAAAATAAAAATTTGAATAATATATATACATCATTAATAATGAATATTATAACATATCCTTAAACTTAATGTTATTTAATATAATATTGGATTTAAAATTTATAAACAACAAAAAAATAAAATATTTATTCTCATAAAATAATACTATTTAATATAGCGCTTATTATTGAATATAATTTAATGATCATGATCATTATTTTTTCAATAATTAATATTAATGCGATATTAGATGTTATGATATTTCCTAAATAAAATATTTTATATTATAAAATTTATTAATAATAATATTCTCTAGTTATAAACTATACTTGTAATGCTAAAGTTAGTATATTATTATAAATAATAAATGTAATAATCATATTTTTTGAGTAAAATATATATAAGTATATATCTATATTAAAATAATACACTAAATTCTTGATATCATAATATAGTATATTAACAAAATCAATTAATTTTGCATTAAATCAATAATAATCCATTTAATTATTTGTATTTAACTAAATATGGTTAAAGTTGCATATAATATTGAATACTTACTTTGAATATTATTAATGTTATCAATGATAATAATTTGTTATTTTGTATATATAATATAGTTTATTATTTCTTATATAACAATATAATGTAATTTCAATTAATATTATATTAATCAGTACATATTTATATTATGTATTTTTTTTAAAAAATTTTTATATATTAATATTAAATAATAAAATTATTTTTTATATTCAGCAATATTTTCATAAGTAATATATATTAATAATATTATTAGGAATTCTTATTCTAATAACGCTACAATATTGAAAATATATTATTGTAATAATTTTACATTGATATTGTATTCGTTATTACACAATAAAATTGTGATACTGTAACAAAAAATTTAAAATTCATTATAATATTTTCTTAATTATTAAAATATTGAATAATAAGTAATTACATACTAAGAATTGTAATACATATATTGGAATATTAATCGATTATAATTTATAATTGTTATTACTATGTATATATCATATCACTATTTTATAGTTAATTGTAAATATTTTTATTGATTATCTATCAAAAGATCCAGTTATATCTCTTTTAATCTTTAATAGTAATAAGTTCAATATAATTGCATTATTTATATAAATATTATATTATATTATTATCTTTATAATATCTTACATAAATGATTAATATATAATATAAAAATATTTATATTAATATAACTTTATTAAATAATATTAGCGAAATGATTTGTTTTGTAAAAAAATGCGTAATGCATCTAATCTGCTATATATATTTTTTGCATACTAACTGTATATTATGAATTTTTTTCATATTCTAGTAACATCATTAATTATAATATAAATATATTGCAAAATTAAATAATATTTTATTAGATATTACATTTTTATAAAAATTAATATTTATAAATATAACTCAATATAATTAAACATAATGATATATATAAAATGATATATATAAATCACATAGATAAATATAAACATATATAAAATATAATTATATAAATACTAAATTATTAATAATATATAGCAATATAAATAAAAATTTATGAATATAAATATATTTTGCTATTCTATTGTTAGTTAATAAGTTATATAATAAGATTATGCTGAGTATAATTTATTATATGTTACTCATAATAACATGAATAAAGCATTTTATATTATTACTATATTTATTTTTAATTAATATTAATTTATCCTATACTGAAAAAACTGCATTATTCTTTGTCGGCTCTGTAATACTCTGCAGACCAACTACATGCTCTTTTTTAATAGTACGAATGATTGTAACACCTTGAGTATTCCGGCCTACTAAGCTTACTTCTGAAACATGTGTACGTACTAAAGTACCAGCATCAGTAATAATCATAAACTGATCATATGAATTAATTTGAATAGCACCGATTACATTACCATTACGTTTATTAACTTTAATTGATATTACACCTTTAGTAGCACGTGATTTAGTTGGATATTTTGTAACTTTAGTACGTTTACCGTATCCATTTTCTGTGACGGTTAAAATTTCTTTTTCTGTATTAGGAATAATGAGAGATACTACAAGATCTTCTTTATTAAGCTTGATACCACGCACACCTGTTGCAGCGCGACCCATGGAACGTACTTGATTTTCTAAGAAACGAATTACTTTACCCGCTGCAGAAAATAACATGATTTCGTTATTACCATTAGTTAAATCAACACCAATTAATTTATCTCCTTCATTTAAATGAATAATCACAATACCAGTACTACGTGGCTTGCTAAAATTACTTAAAGCAATCTTTTTTATAGTACCATACGCAGTAGCCATAACAACATGATACCCCTCTTCGTATTTACGAATAGGTAAAATAGCAGTAATACGTTCATTATCGTGTAACGGTAATAAATTTATAATTGGTTTACCACGTGCATTACTGCTTGCTTCTGGTAGTTGATAAACCTTTATCCAATATAAACGACCATGATTAGAGAAACATAAAATTGTGTCATGAGTATTAGTGACTAATAAGCGGTCAATAAAATCTTCTGCTTTAATACGTACAGCTGATTTACCTCTACCACCACGGTGTTGTGCTTCGTAATCAGTTAAAGGTTGATATTTTATATAACCTTTGTAAGATAAAGTAACAACAACATCTTCTTTTAAAATTAAATCTTCTATGTTTATATCAGCAGTATTTTCAGTTATTTCAGTACGACGCATATCTCCAAATTGGTTACGAATCGCAATAAGTTCTGTACGTATAACCGTCATAAGGCATACAGGATTTTTTAAAATTGAGATAAAAACAGAAATTTGTTCTAATAGTTCTTTATACTCATTTATTAGTCTTTCATATTCAAGACTAGTTAATTTGTGTAAACGTAAATCTAAAATAGCTTGAGCTTGCTTTTCAGTAAAATAATAATGATTATCATTTGTGTTAATTTTTAATTCTAAGCATTCTGGACGTAATATTTGATTATCATTACTTTTAATAATAGATGCAACTTTTCCTAATTTCCAGCTATTTGTAATAAGTTGTACTTTTGCTTCTGCAGTATTTGGTGCATGACGTATTAGATCAATAATACAATCAATATTTGAAAGAGCAACTGCTAAGCCTTCTAAAATGTGTGCACGATTACTGGCATGATTCATCTCAAATATAGTACGTCGAGTTACTACTGCACGACGATGACTAATAAATGCCTGTAAAAAATTTTTTAAAGTTAGTAATTTAGGTTTTCCTTGATGCAGAGCTACCATATTAATACCAAAAGTTACCTGCATTTGAGTAAGTGTATATAGTTGATTTAATATTACTTTAGCCATAGAATCACGTTTGACTTCAATAACAATACGCATACCTTCTTTGTCAGATTCATCTCTTAAAGCACTAATTCCTTCAATTCGTTTTTCTTTAACTAATTCAGCAATTTTTTCTATTAAACGAGCTTTATTTACTTGATAAGGAATTTCATTTACAATGATATTTTCGCGATTAGATTTATGGTCTTTTTCTAATGTAGTTTTGGCGCGAATATAAACTTTTCCACGTCCAGTACGGTAAGCTTCTTCAATTCCATTACGACCTTTAATAATAGCTGCTGTTGGAAAATCAGGTCCCGGAATATATTTTATTAATTCTTCAACCGAAATGTTTTCATTATCAATATAAGCTAGACAACCATCTATTATTTCACTAAGATTGTGTGGAGGAATATTGGTAGCCATCCCTACAGCAATTCCAGAAGAACCATTAATTAATAAATGTGGAATTTTAGTAGGTAATACTGATGGTATTTGCTCAGTACCATCGTAATTATCTACAAAATCAACAGTATTTTTTCCTAAATCTGCTAATAATTCATGAGCAATTTTAGACATGCGTATTTCAGTATAACGCATGGCAGCAGCTGAATCTCCATCTACAGAACCAAAGTTCCCCTGCCCATCTACCAACATATAACGCATAGAAAATGGTTGAGCCATGCGCACTATAGTATCATATACTGCACTATCACCGTGTGGATGGTATTTACCAATAACGTCACCGACAATACGAGCTGATTTTTTATATGATTTATTCCAGTCGTTACTAAGTATATTCATTGCAAATAAGACCCGACGATGTACTGGTTTTAATCCATCACGAACATCAGGTAATGCACGTCCTACTATAACGGACATAGCATAATCAAGATATGAGTTTTTTAATTCTTCTTCGATGTTTATTGGCTGAATATCTGTAGCAATATTTATCATGGAGTTTTATTCCCCTTACTAATGTGTGGTGATGAGCATCTTACCACTTTATATAACAGAGACACCCTTAAATATTTTTAATGAATAAGTTGATTTATGATCATAAGATTAATAATCTATCTTATAGAGCATCATTATCATATGTATGTTGGCGTTGTTATTAATGTAAATTCTAACATATTCTATAAAATATAAAATATCTATTTTATTTTAAACTCTAATCATACATTTAACATTAGGATTGATTATTATTAAAGTTATTAAATAAAAAATGCTACATGAGTATCTTGTGTAGTATAGTTATTCAGCATTTAAGTATTACTAAATGATTACTTTATTAAATTAATTATGATATATATAAGAATATATGATTTGCTCTACAAATAAATTATTTTATTTATATTAAATATTAATAATTATTATAATATAATACGTTATATAATAACAATTATTAGTCAATCAATAAATGATTAAAAATTTTAATTTATATTCTATAGTATATTAATACATATAATAATATTTATATTATTAAATATAATTAAAATAAATTAGGATTTTTATATACTATAAATTAAAAAATTAATCAGTACATATAAAGTAACTATCATTATATTCAATTTTATGTTGAAGTGTAATATAAATATATAATTATTTACAAAATCAATCTTACTAAATTATAATTGTTTTTAGTCTAGTAATAAATTAATAAAAATATAAATCTATCTTTTATAAATACATATCTAATGTATAGATAACTTTAAAATCTGCATCTAAACATAGTGCTAAAAAATACTCTATATTATTTTATATGATGAAAATATAAAATAATAAAGATAACTTTTTTTAACTTAATGCATACAATACAGAAAATCTTTTTAAAAATTATTTAATTAATAATTTATTAAGTTAATAATATGTTATAGGAATAGACTGTGTCTCAGAAAAATGTTGATCAACAAGAAATAGCTAAATTTGAAGGTATTTCTTCAGCTTGGTGGGATATAGAAGGTGTATGTAAACCACTGCACTGTATTAATCCTTTGCGTTTACATTACATTCAACAACATGTTAATGGGGTTTTTGACAAAAAAATTCTTGATGTTGGTGTAGGTGGTGGTATTCTCGCAGAAAGTATGGCACAGGAAGGTGCAGATGTTACTGGTTTAGATATGTGTCCAGCATCGTTACAGGTTGCTCGTGTACATGCTTTAGCAATGAATATAAAAATTAATTATATACAAACAACTATTGAGGATTATGTAAAAGAACAAGCAAATCTTTTTGATATAGTAACCTGTATGGAAATGTTAGAACATGTACCAAATCCACGCTCTATTGTCTTATCCTGTGCAAAAATAGTAAAACCTAACGGTCATGTTTTTTTTTCAACTATTAATCGTACCAAAAAATCTTGGATATTCATAATTTTTGGTGGAGAATATATATTAAATTTGTTGCCGAAGGGAACTCATGATATAAAAAAATTTATTCGTCCTGCTGAGTTAATATATTGGATGGATGAAGCGTATCTATCTACACGTAATATGACTGGTATAATTTATAACCCATTTACTAATAATGTTAAATTAAGTTCAACAGTAGATATGAATTATATGGTGCATACAATTAAATTGTAAAATTAAATATAAATATTACTATTATAAAATAATAGATGTTACATTGTAACTGAGATAATTATTTCCCTATGTCTAATAATCATACATCTCTTACTGAGAAAACAACATTTAAAATTAATACTCAAGCAAAAAATATTATTACTATAACCTCTTCTGATTCATTAATAAAAGCTTGGCAATATGCTCTTTATCAAGAGGAACCAGTACTTATTTTAGGTGAAGGTAGTAATGTATTATTCTTAGAAGATTTTATTGGAACAGTGATTATTAATCGTATAAAGGGTATTACAGTAACTGAAGATAACTATAGCTGGAAATTACATGTTGGTGCTGGTGAGAATTGGCATGATCTAGTTAAATATTCATTAGCACATGGAATTGCAGGACTTGAGAATCTTGCTTTAATTTTCGGATGTGTGGGATCAGCACCTATTCAAAATATTGGTGCTTATGGAATTGAATTTCAAAAAGTATGTGAATACGTAGATGTACTAAATTTATATACAAAAAAATCATTTCGTTTGATGGCCCATGAATGTCAATTCGGTTATAGAACAAGTATTTTTATGTATCGTTATAAAAATGGATATGCAGTAATTGCTGTAGGATTGCATTTAAATAAACAGTGGCATCCAGTCTTACATTATGGTGATTTAGCTAAACTTTCTCATAAATATGTAACACCTAAACAAGTCTTTAATTATGTTTGTCATCTGCGAAGACTTAAGTTACCAAATCCTAAAAACACAGGAAATGTGGGTAGTTTCTTTAAAAATCCTATTGTTATACCAGCAGTTGCAGAACAAATTAAATTTAGATATCCTAAAGTACCTTTATATCAACAAGTATCTGGTAATATTAAATTAGCCGCAGGTTGGTTAATTGACTCTTGTGGACTCAAAGGTTTTCAGATAGGTCGTGCTGCAGTACATAATGAACAAGCTTTAGTACTTATCAATTTAGACAATGCTACAAGTCATGATGTAATTAAATTAGCAAGAGTTGTAAGAAATAGTGTTGCGCAGAAATTTGGTGTATGGCTTGAACCTGAAGTTCGTTTTATATCTTCAATAAGTGAAATTGATGCGATTGAGGCTTTATCATGAAAGAAATGAATGTTTTATTAAATTTAATTAAAATACTCTCTGACGGTGATATTCATTATGAAAATCATCTTAGTAAACTACTACGTATAGATAAAATTACTATACAAAAATATATGCATACTATTCGTAATTGGGGCGTAAATGTTTTGACTGTTCCCTAAAGGATACATTATAAATCTACCCATACAATTATTACATGAAAATCAAATAAACACGCAATTACCAAATATGCGCGTCAAAGTTTTATCATTAGTTAGCTCTACAAATCAGTACTTACTTAATCTAATCAATAATCTTCGTTCTGGAGATTCTTGTGTAGCAGAATATCAATATGCAGGTCGTGGACGTCGTGGTCGTTATTGGGTTTCTCCTTTTGGCGCTAATCTTTATCTATCTATGTTTTGGCGTCTTAATAATGGTTACAACACTACAACAGGACTTAGTATAGTTGTTAGTATTGTTATCGCTGAGTTATTACGTGAATTTAGTACAGCTGATATTAAGGTAAAATGGCCAAATGATGTTTATTTATATAATAAGAAACTTGCAGGTATTCTTGTAGAGATAATAAGGAAAGAAGGTAAGGTGGTTAATATTGTTATAGGTATAGGTATTAACTTATTTATGCATTCTGTAACTAATGTTTTTAATGATAATTGGATTAGTTTACAAGCAATAAACATTAATATTAATCGTAATGAATTAGCAATTCTTGTATTACAACGTTTATATAATACATTAATTAATTTTGAAAATAGTGGATTAGATTTTTTTATAAAGCGTTGGCAAAATGTAGATTATTTTATGAATAAACCAGTTGCATTATTAATTGGTAAAAATAAAATTTATGGTGTTGCACATGGTATTGATATTAATGGAGCATTATTAATTTCTACACAAGGTAAAATTTTATCACTTATTAACGATAAAATTTCATTAAGAGCAGTATAATTTAACTAAATATTTAAAAATCTAATCAAACTAGTATAAAATATATTTAGTAATATGTTGAAGTCTTAATTTAGTGCATTCAAGATAACAATCTTAATTATCTAATAATATTTTTTTGTAAAACAATATTTTAGTACTGTAATAATATATGCTTGAATGATAAATGATTTAATTTGTAAAAATTTAATTTTTTTATTTTCTATGTATTAGACTTTATAAGCATAAATTTTATGATATTATTTTATTCAATGTCAAACAATTTTTTAGCAGATAAAATCTTATTTTATTCTATATATTGAGTTATCACTTTAATTAATTATACTAGAATAGTATTATGAATTTTATTTCAAAATCATTTATCTAATTATTTATATTATATGTAACATAATAATCTATTATAGATAACTATCTTAAATTATATAGTCATAATATTTCTATAATAAATTAATAAGTAACACCAAAATATTAAAAATATATTACTTTTTCTATGAAATTTATTTAACAAAAAATATTATATATTTCTACTATAATACTATACTTCACTATTGTATAGTTAATTGATTTATATATTTAAATATTAAAATTATGTTGTTATAATTTAACTAATATAATGAATTAATATTATTTGCGTAAATATACTTCATCAATGATATGATTTTTACCTTTAGTTATAATAAGATTCGCTCGTTCACGAGTTGGCAAAATATGTTTTTTCAAATTTAATCCGTTAATTTCTTTCCATATATTTATTGCTATTTTTATTGCTTTTGATTCTGGTATTTGAGAATAACAATGAAAATAAGATGCTGGATTATTAAATTCTTCTTTTCTTAATTTTAAAAATCGGTTGATATACCATTTTTGTAATAGTGCTTCAGGAGCATCTACATATATTGAAAAATCAATAAAGTCAGAGACAAAAATAGGACATTTATTTTGCAACTGATCTATACTACCTTGCAAAATATTTAATCCCTCAAGAATCAAAATATCTGTTTTTTCAAAAATTGTATAACTATCTGGTACTATATCGTAAATTAACTGTGAATATTGTGGGGCCATTACTTGTGAATTACCTGCTTTAATTGCTGATATAAATCTTACGATACCATGTGTATCGTAAGATTGTGGAAAACCTTTTTTTTTCATTAATCCACGATTTTGCAATACCTTATTTGTATATAAAAAGCTATCAGTAGTAAGTACTTCTACTTTTTGATCTACGGTACTATGACTTAATAATATTTTTAATATATTTGCAGTTGTACTTTTTCCTACGGATACACTACCAGCTATTCCTATAATATATGGAATATGATATTTATTTATTCCTAAAAATTTTTGAATTAAAATTTGACGTTTTAAGTGAGAACTAAAATAACAATTTAATAAAAAAGAAAGAGGTAAATATATTTTAGTTACTTCTTCTAACGAAAGTTCTTCATCAATATTTTTGAGATGAATAATTTGTTCTTTAGTTAAAACTAAAGGTAATGAACGGCTTAATGAATGCCATTGTTGTCTATTAAATTTTAAGTAAGGTGTAGTGAATGATTGATCTTTCTTCATATACTCAAATATTGCCTGTTAATATAAAATTATAATAATGATCAATATTAGTAATTATATATAATTATGCAAAATCTTACAAACTATCATTCAATTTTTCTTTATTATATTATAAATTTTTTATAAAGTTTATATTATTAGAATAATAGATATGATATGATTAAGAATGATATTTTTTTAAAAAATTACTTAGTACATTGATACAATAGATATATAATCAATTAATAACTATTAAAAATAATGTTTAATATTATAGATATTTTTATAAACATTTTATTAATTTTTAATTAAATATCTATGTAAAGTAAAAAACAACACAATTTTATATGTATGCAACAAATTGCAATAAAAATTTTTGTAAATATTTTATTGATCTATTTAATTATATTATAATAATGAATCAATATGATCAATTTTAGAATATGTATATTATGAATACATCAGATTATGAGGTTAATACTATACAATATATAAATGAATAAACTAATAAAATATATTATATATTATGTGAATACAATAATATATGATAACATTGAATATCTTAATAAAAATGTTTTTTATAATTTTTAGTAGTATTTTTCTAAGTAAAATTTATACAGAATATTACAAGTAATACTTATAATTAAATTAATTAATATAAATATTATTACTAATACTAGTAATTATTATTATTTTATTCCCATTCTATTGTTGCTGGTGGTTTGCTAGAAATATCGTATACTACACGTGAAATACCATTTACTTCATTAATAATACGATTAGATACATAGCTAAGAAAATCGTATGGTAAGTGTGCCCAATGAGCAGTCATAAAATCAATAGTTTCTATTGCACGTAGAGAAACTACCCAATCATATTGACGAGTATCTCCCATTACACCAACAGAACGCACTGGAAGAAATACAGTAAATGCTTGACTAATTTTATGATATAAATTAGCTTTATATAATTCTTCAATAAATATAGCATCTGCACGACGTAGTAAATCGCAATACTCTTTTTTAACTTCTCCTATTATACGTACGCCCAATCCTGGTCCTGGAAAAGGATGGCGATATTGCAGTTCGTATGGTTTCCCTAATACCATATAAAGTTTTAAGACCTCATCTTTAAACAGATCTTTTAAAGGTTCTATTAGGCCTAACTTCATTTTTTTTGGTAATCCACCTACGTTATGATGTGATTTTATTACCTGCGATGTATTATTTTTTGATGCAGTTGATTCAATAATATCTGGATATATAGTACCTTGTGCTAGCCATTTTACATTAGGAATTTTACAAGCTTCTGTTTCAAATACTTTAATAAACATACAACCTATTGTTTTACGTTTTTCTTCAGGATCTGTAATTCCAGTTAATGCAGTTATAAAATGTTCTGCAGCTTGAACATAGATAATATTTAGTCCTAATTTTTTTTCAAAAATTTCTATTACTTGCTCATTTTCATTAATCCGTAAAAGACCATTATCAATAAATATGCAAGTTAAACGTTTACCGATAGCACGATGCAATAATAAAGCTGTTACAGAAGAGTCAATACCACCAGATAATCCTAATATCACATTATCTGTACCTATTTGTCTACGGAGCTTTATAATAGTATCTTCGATAATACCTGCAGGACTCCATAATGTTTTACAGCCGCAGATATTTAAAATAAAATTTTCTATAATACGTTGACCTTGATCAGTATGTGTTACTTCCGGATGGAACTGAACGCCATAGAATTTTTTTTCTTCATTTGCTATTACAGCATAACAACAATTTTTTGTGCTAGCAATAGCTAAAAAGCCATCCGGCATAACAGTAACTTGATCATTGTGACTCATCCATACATCTAGCAATGGTGTAGTACCTGTTTGTGTGAAGTAATTTTTAATATTATAAAATATTTTACTATATGCAGTAATTTGTAATTGTGCATAACCAAATTCACGTTGAGTAGAATTTTCTACATAACCACCAAGCTGAATAGCCATAGTTTGCATTCCGTAACATATGCCTAATACAGGGATTCCAGCAGTAAAGACATATTCTGGTGCACGTGGACTGTTGTGCTTACTACTATTTTCTGGGCTACCAGATAAAATAATACCACTTGGATTAAATATTTTTATTTGTTCTTCGGTAATATTCCAAGACCATGATGCACAATATACACCTATTTCACGTACGCGACGTACAATAAGTTGAGTATATTGAGAACCAAAATCTAAGACTAAAATACGAGATTTATGAATATTTTTTGTCATATAAGACCTATTTATAAAGTCATAAAAAATAAATCAATGATTAATAATTGATCTAAAATAAATATTCTATTAATCAGTATATTAGGTATTCAGGATGATGGATAATTAGGTGCTTCTTTTGTAATAATTACATCGTGAACATGGCTTTCTTGGATACCTGCACTACTGATACGCACAAATTCTGCTTTAGTACGTAATAAATCAATTGTAGGACAACCAGTAAGACCCATACATGAACGTAATCCACCCATTTGTTGATGAATAATTGTTTTCAGATGACCTTTATATGCTACACGACCTTCGATACCTTCAGGAACTAATTTATCTGCTGCATTATCATTTTGAAAGTAACGATCACAAGAACCTTTAGACATTGCACCAAGTGATCCCATACCACGATAAGATTTAAATGAGCGTCCTTGATAAAATTCTATTTCACCAGGAGATTCTTCAGTACCTGCTAACATGCTCCCTACCATTACACAGCTTGCTCCAGCTGCTATAGCTTTAGCAATATCACCAGAAAAACGAATACCACCATCAGCTATAACTGGAATACCTGTACCTGCTAGCGCTTCAACTGCATCAGAAATAGCAGTAAGTTGTGGTACTCCAACACCAGTAACAATGCGAGTGGTACATATAGAACCAGGACCAATACCAACTTTTACTGAATTCACACCTGCTTCTACTAAAGCCTTTGCACCAGCTGCAGTAGCAACGTTACCACCAATAATTTGTAGGTAAGGAAATTTAGCTCTAGTTTCACGAATACGCTTTAAAATTCCTTCGGCATGACCGTGAGAAGAATCAATTAATAAAACATCAACATCAGCTTCTACTAGCGCTGCAATACGCTCTTCGTTACCAGCACCAGCACCAACACGTAAACGACCATATTCATCTTTACATGCATTAGGTTTACGCTCAGCTTTTTGAAAATCTTTCACAGTAATCATACCACATAAGTGAAATTGATCATCTACGACTAGTACTTTTTCTACTCTTTTTTCATGCATACGTTGCAAAACTACTGTACGAGGCTGACCTGCTTTCACTGTTACTAAACTATCCTTAGGAGTCATAACAGCAGTAACTGGTTGTTCTAGATTAGTTACAAATCGTACATCACGTCCAGTAATAATGCCAACTAGTTCTAGTTTTTCAGTAACTACAGGATATCCAGCAAAACCATTACGTTCAGTAAGTTTTTTTACTTCACGTAAAGTAGTTATTGGAGTAACAGTTTGTGGATCTTTCACTACTCCGCTTTCATATTTTTTAACACGACGTACTTCATCAACTTGACGTTCAATAGACATGTTTTTATGGATAAAACCAATTCCACCCTCTTGGGCGATTGCAATTGCTAAACGGGATTCAGTAACAGTGTCCATTGCTGCAGATAATATTGGAATATTCATGCTAATAGATGCAGTTAATTGAGTGCTAAGATTAGCAGTGCTTGGTAAAACATTAGAGTATGCTGGAACTAAGAGCACCTCATCAAATGTTAGGGCTTCTTTAAGCATACGTATCATAGGCAATATCTCACCAGAGTGGTCAATCAAAAAATTTAATATTGCCTTCGCAATATACAGTCCTAATACAATTATATCCAGTGTTATTTATTAAAATAGACGCAATTTAATATAATAACATAAATTATAAAAACAAATATATGAATAATTTTATAAAATAAAATTTATAATTTACTTTATTTAAGTAAGTTAATTATTAACAATAGTAATATAAATTAAATAATTAATTAAATAATAATATTTTATTATTTGTTCTTTTTTATTATATTAATACTACATTTAAAGATATAATATTTCTTATGTAAAATCCTTAATATATGCAAAAAAATATTTATTTACTTAAATTTTTTAAATTAAAATATAAAAGATATTAATATACGTAATTATTCTTGTTACAACAACTATGTAATAATTATAAAATAAAAATATTTATGTATCTTCTATTAAGATATACTTATTTAAATCATTGTTTACAAATTATTAAAATAATTTTTTTAAGAAAAGACTGTATTATATATAATAAATAATTATTATTATATTTATTTTTGTTCATGATACTAAAATCTTGTGATAAGATTATAATCATAAAATATTTTTTAATATAACATAATGATATATAAAAATATTATTTAATATTCTAATCTCTTTACATCCATCAAGATCATAAATTGAAATAACTTAATAGAACAATAATATTCAAGAATAAGAAAGATGCAACTATTATATAGATTAGTAAAATGAAATAAAACGTATAGTTCTGAAATATTTTTATATAATCAGTTCATATAAAAAATTTTTATTAAATCATTATAGATGATATAAAAAATAATATTATTCTCGTCAATGACCATTCATTAGTAATTAATCTTTCGTGAGAATTATTAACTAATAAATGCTATACAAAATAATTAAATATAAAAGTAATCATCTTGTAATGATTAGCTAATATATTAAGTATTTAAAAAAATAATTGTTTTAATAAAATAATATAATATATTATTAATAATAAATTATTTTATTGATTGTATTTCATAAATTATTTATTATCAATAATAAGTTATATTAAATTTTTAATTAATAGAATAGTTCTAGTAGAATTTAAACTATATATTTGCATTAGTTAATATAATATAAAGAGATTAACCTTGTAATAATAAAGATATTAACATATTAAATATTTTATATTATTTAGTAATAATTTATAGTAGCAAAATATCAATTATTAAAAATATTATATTCATTTTAAATTATAATATAATTTTATATATATTATTTTAGTACTTTGTAGATTATTTTATTAAAAATACAGTAATGTAAATGATTATATAAAAAATATTTATATAGATTTAAACTCTATTATATTTAACATATGCATATATTTATTATATAATATATAAATAATTTATTTTATCTATTTAATTTTAATTTAATCTTAATCTAAAATAAATCATGATATATCTTTAAAAGAATAATTATACTATATTATAGATAAAATATATTAATTAAATTATTATTATAATAATTTACTAATATAATATTTATTTTATCAGGTAAAAGATAAAAAATTTTTATTATTAATAACTATTTAGAATTATATATTAAAATTAAAAATTTTATTAAGTAATATATAATAATTAATTTTGTAAATTATTTTTTATTAAAAATGTAACATGTACATGATATAATGTATTAAATTTTAATAAATAATACATCCTAATAATTTTCTTATTAAGAATACTTATTATAGATATTTATTTAACTAGTTATAAGAAAATATATATTATTTTACGTAATATATTATCAATATCTTTATAAAGATTTACTAAAAGATTAAATTTTATAAAATATTTAAATATTTATGAGTCTGTATAGATAAACGCCAATTACGTGTGATGCAAGTTTTAATGCATAATTTAGAGGCACTATCTTTTTGACTAATAGGCTGTAGAGCAATAATACGTTTTTTATTATCATTAAGAATAACTAGTAAGTCATCTAATTTTTTAATATCACTTTTACGTGCTACTGGATGTTTGATTTCATCTGAACGAATAAGTGAAGACTGAAGAACTTTCATTTTACTTTTCATGTTTATTTTAGGTGAAAGTGTAACCCAAGTTGCATCTGAACAAAGAATCTCATGAGTACCACTAGTTTCGATTTGGCATGATAAATCTTGTTTATTGAGCAATGCTGTAAGAGGTCGTAAATCATGCATGCAAGGTTCTCCACCAGTAATAACTACATGACGTGCAGTATATTTATGTTCATGAATAATTGTTAAAAGCTCTTCAGAAGTTGCGTTGCCCCATGTATCAGTTTCTGTGGTTTTCAGTAGAACTTCATTAATATTTACTCTACGTATAGGGATTTGTTTCCATGTATGCTTAGTATCACACCATCCACATTCTACCGGACATCCTTGTAGACGAATAAAAATAGCGGGGACACCAGTGTATAAACCTTCCCCTTGTATAGTCTGTAAAATTTCATTTATTGGATAAAACATAAAATTCTCGTTATTATATTTCAGTAATTTATTTTTTATGATATTAAAATACATTTAACTAATTATATCTATAATGGTAAATAATATTATTTTATTGTTAATATATACACAAAATTTAGCTCAAATTTAATTTGATTAAACACATTATTATTATGATTTTTTTAAAAAATATAGATAATAATAATTGTTTTAAAAATGATATAAAAATTATTAATATTAATCATATTACTATTTTACTTTAAAGTTGATTTTTATAGCTAAAATTTTTTTGCAAAAAAATAAATTATATTTACTACCGAATATCAACGTTAAGTGCATAAATAAATAATATTTTTTAATAAGTATGATTTAATGCTTTTTTACTAAATTTTTATTTAAGATATAATAAACAAATTATATACAATCTCTTAAATTATTAAATTAATCATTAAAATGTTTATTTGATTTGTAAGCACATTACATATAGCAACATATTTATTACTATGTATTTTATTGTGCAACTATTTAAATAAATATATATAGCTCGATAAAATAACTATTTATAATTAATTATATAATAATTATCTATTTTATTTATAAAGTAACTAAGATATCAACAAAATATATAGTATAGTAAATTATCTTAAATATTTTATGATGATTATGTTATATAAATAATTAAAAATAATACAATTAATGATTCCATAAACTAAAATTAGTAATTATATAACATTACTTATAAATATGTACTATTTATTGTTTTTTTATTTCTTATATAATAAAAAAATATCTTTTTACAAAAAAGATCAAAAAACATTTTCTAATAAATATTGATTTTTTTGATCATTATTAAGTTAAATTTATCTTTTATTTATTAATATAGATAATCTAGTGTTATGTTCTTAAAAATTATTCATATTAGATTAATAAAATTTTTAAAATTTCCTGCTAAATTTTTCTTTAATATATTGAATATAATGAATGATATTATATTGCATAATATAAAAAATATATAATAGAGTAAAGTATTTTTGTATATCTATACTTCTATAGTATGATTCATATATCAAATTAATTATTAATTTACTTCTATATTAATTGTAATATAGTTAATTTTAATAAAATTAACTATATTATCAGGTATCATATACTTTGTTATTAATTTTATTATCGCATTTACTAAATAAAAAATATCTACTCAATTATATATTAATATAGATATTATCTGCATGAGTTATTAATAATATTAAATTTTGATAAAAAAAATTAATATATAGTATATATTATGCATATAAAATATTATATATTGTAGGTATGATAAATAACTTATATTTTTTATTTATAAATTTTAATTTTATTTTTATTCCAAAAAAATTAATACATATTATATATTTTATATATCAATTAAATTATATTAATTGTTTTCTTTATTTTTAGTATTAATTAAATTTATACGTAATGATATTTCTAGTATTTTTATGATTATATTATGATGATAATATTCATTAAGTGTATTGATAAATATCAAATTATTTATTAAGGTATATACAATAAATAATACTTATTTTAATAATATAGTAATAATATTTATTATAAATAATATTTTATCTAATATAAAAATTTATTACATGACTATAAATGTTTTATTAATCATTTCTTGATTATAAGTAATATTTTATTAGTCATAGTTTTCCTGTGAATTAATAAACTGTATTGCAAGTTAAACATAATATTATTATGTATATATTTTAATAGTTATATATATAATATTTAATTAATTTTTTATGTAATAAAAAACTGTTATTTATAATATAATTGTATTATTGTTTATTATATTATAATAATTATTATTAATTGTACTTGTAATACAAATGATGTTTTATAAACTATATTTTATTATAAAACAAATTAATAACATTTAATGATAATCGTATAATCTCATATCGTAATGTTTTTTAATAGAATGATTGTAAAATATAACATATCAATAAAAAGAATTTTTTATTTGTTAATATATTATAAGTTAAAAACTTATATTTCGTCTTAAAAATTATTTTTTAGATCTTTATTTATAATAATAGACATATAAATTATATTTTATAGCTATTTTCTATAAAAATTAACAATTAATTTTTTAAAAATATATTTTTACTGTATACATTAAGATAATTAATTTAGTTATGACATCATAACAACTACCATTATTATTAATAATATTATATCTTTATTATGAAGCATTAGTTTAGCGTATCTAAGATACTAAAGTATTACTCATGAATAATAGTTAGATAAATTTATAATAATTTTTACAAATATCATAATATAATCTTATAAACTTTAATTAAAATAATAACTATTGTTTGAATAATTATGATATATTGTATTTTTAAATATATTTATTATATAATAATTTTATTTTTCTAAAAGTTAATTAATTTAATTATGTTATTTACAATAAAAGTATCCAAGAATATGTAGTAAGTAAATATTTAAGAAACAAAAATCATATTTGTTTATCTGTTTTAATATGTTATATATTATATTTTTAGAATATAGATATAATAGTTGACTATATTAATGTACTAAAGTTATAGTATCTCTTGTGAAACAATTATATATCGTACATAATAAAATTCTTATATATACAATTAAAAATTTTTTATTAAAATAAATACATAAATAAAAATATTTTTTTAAAAAATTTAATAATTTACAGTATTTTAAAAAATTATTATTCTGATATCGTATATTAGGAATATTTTATACATAAATTTTCTCAATATAAATATTCACTTAGGAAAATAAATTATTATGACTACTTTTGAAAAAATTCAATACCAACTTGTTAAAAATCCCATTATTTTGTACATGAAAGGTTCACCAAAATTACCTCTTTGTGGATTTTCAGCAAAAGCTGTAAAGTTATTGTCTGCTTGTAGTGATAATTTTGCTTATATCGATATTTTACAAAACCCTGATATTCGTGCTGAGTTACCTGCATATGCTCATTGGCCAACTTTTCCGCAATTGTGGGTTGAAAAAGAGCTTATTGGTGGTTGTGATAGAATAACAGAAATGTATCGTACTGGAGAATTACAACATCTTATTAAAGAAACTGTAGAAAAATATACTATTGATCAAAAATTATAACATAATTATTACTTATATGCCTATATAAAGCATAAATTATTTATTAAATAAACTTTTTAAGTTAAAGCATATGTTATAAATAATTTTATTTTTTTTAAAAATTTTATATACAATAAACAATAAATATTTTATATATTTAGTTAGATTAATGATATATGATATAAAAAATTATTTAATAATATTAGAAATTATAGTGTAATAAAATAATTTTTAATATAATTATAACATGTATAATATTATCAATAAGATAAAATATACTTAATTAACTAAATAAATTTATACTTAATAATTTACAAAAATTTTATATTATTAGTCATATAATGGTGTATTGCATGATACAATAATTATGTATTATTTTGCATATATAACATAAATTATGTATTATTTCTATATAGTTTATATGTTTATGAATAATACCTTAAACATGTAAAATTAATTATAATATTAATTTTTTTAATACAATTCACTGTTGATTAAATGAATAGCATATTATCTGTTAATAATGTTCGTAATACTTATAATAATACTAGATTATTAAATCTATAATTTATTTTATATCTTATAATATAACCTTATTAATACCGTATAATAATACAAATATTTCATATTTTTGTATATATTTCTATTATTAATAATATACTAAGTATATTAAAATATTTATGACAAAATACATTTAAAATTAATTTTGTATTTCCTTATTTTTGTAATTATTTAAATAATAATATTGTATATATTAATATTTCTAATCAATAATATATTAAAAATATTATTATAATATTAATTTTAATAAATTAATTATTTGTATCTATAGATCTATCTTTTACTAAATAATATTCAGTATATTACAAATTTTTTAAACCATAATTTTATCATATTGTTAAGATACATATATTAATATATCTGTACTATTACTAATAGTAATATGTTAAAATATAATCTATTGTCTAATGAGTATAATAAATAATACAATATCTAAAATAATCAAAATAATTTAAAGAGATATAAAGACTAATTTTAGTTAAAATGCAATAAATAATATTTTTTTTAAATAAATATATTACTAATAAAGTATTATTTAATATACAAAGATTTATGGAAAATTATTGAATTAATCTAGTAGATTTTTTATTAATTTAATATTAAAATAAATAAATTATTTATAGTTTTTATATTATAATAATACAGTTGATATTATTTATATAACATATATTATATATTTTTGTAAAAAATTATTTAAACTAACATAAATTCATGGAGTACTTATTTTATTAAAATAATATTTAATATATTATTATAGTGTAATTTTATGTATAGTATTAATTATTCATATTATTATTTTTCAAATAAAAATCTTAAATAATATTTATAATAAATATTAGTATATTACTAATTAAAACTAATTATGTATTGCAATGTTGTATATGTTTTATAGATCATAGGAATATACTAACTAAATTAGTTAGTACTAAAGTATTGAATATTATTTAATAAATTTTTAACTAAAATATTATTTTTAATAAAATAATTAACTAATTGTTACATCTGCATTTAAATAATTTTTAATAGTAAATATTAATTATAATTATCATATCTTTTTAAAAAATATAATATTTTATATTTAAAAATAATAAATAGATCATATAATAAATTTTATTATGATATATTTAATATTAATTTATTACATTTTTGAATTATTTAATATAGCATATTTACTTATTATATTTTTATAACATAAAAATTAATAATATATTTTGTATATTATAATATATATTGTATATATATTAAATAATTCAGTTCATACAACTAAATTAGCTATATTATTTGTAATAAAATATCATCTTTATAATTATATACCTAAAATATGGTTATATTATACATCTTAAATATTTTTATAACATCTTAAACAAGACATTAATATTTATTTTAAATTAGAAATATTTCTTTCATGTAAAAAATTGATTCAATCAATTAATAATTTATATATTAATATTAATAAATTTACACATATCATAAAATTTAGGTTTTATTTTCGATAATGCTATGTTAGTTTTTTATGATAGTTTAAAACTAAGTGCTTTTATTGATTTGGCTGATAAATAAAATAACTATCTTCAATACAAATAATATAGGCCAGATCTATGAAAAATATTTTATCTATTCAATCTCATGTAGTCTTTGGTCACGCAGGAAATAGTTCTGCTGTATTTCCTATGCGTCGTATGGGTGTAAATGTCTGGCCGTTAAACACAGTTCAATTTTCTAATCATACTCAGTATGGCCAATGGACTGGTATTGTTATGCCAGCTAATCATTTAACTGAAATTGTGCAAGGAATTGCAGGTATCGATCAACTAAAAAACTGTGATGCTATATTAAGTGGATATATTGGCTCACCAGAGCAGGGAAGACATATTTTAGATATTGTGCGTACAGTAAAAAATGCAAATTCTAATGCTTGGTATTTTTGCGATCCAGTAATGGGACATCCAGAAAAAGGCTGTCTTGTTGCTCCTGGTATTGCTGATTTTTTTGCGCATGATGCTTTAAAAGATAGTGACATTATAGCACCTAATTTACTTGAGCTAGAAAGATTAAGTGGAAGTAATATTAAAAATGTAAAAGAAGCACTAATTGCTGCCCGTAATATAATTGCTAATAGTAGTAAAATTGTTTTAATTAAACATTTAGCTTGTGCTGGTTACGATAAAAATAGTTTTGAAATGATTTTAGTTACAGTTGATCAAGCATGGCATATTCATCGTCCATTGGTAGATTTTGGTGAACATCATCCAGTAGGTGTTGGTGATTTAACTAGTGGACTACTATTAGTAGGAATGCTACAAGGTAAGTCATTAAAAGAAGCATTAGAGTATATGACTGCAGCAGTATATGAAGTAATATTAATTACTAAAAAAATGTGTACTTATGAGCTACAGGTAGTAGCTGCTCAAGATCGCATGGTTAAACCAATACATAAATTTATAGCAATAGCTATATAAATAATTTTGTATGTATATTATATTGTAATAATTAACAAAAATTTTTAATTATTAATTAAATAAACATTGCTTGCATTTATATATGATATGATTATTTTTATTAAATAAATTTTGATAAAATTAAATGAATAATATTCACTTTAATAATATATCTAATATAATGTATTATTAATATTTTTAATATACTAATTACAATAAAGATTGTTTATGGATATATTTGTAATATCAATTGATATCTAGATAAAACTTATAATGTATAAAAAATTATTTTCTGATCAATACTATGATGTACTATCTTATTAAGATAGTAGTATGAATTTATTTTATAATTTCTACTATTTATATAATTTTATGATTCTTCAAGATTAATAAATTAGGTATATACATTCTTATAGTTGAATCAAGAAACTTTAAAAGTTAATTATATAAATAATAAGTATTTATATCAATAAAAATAAAATTTATATATTCAATAAATATAACCATTGTTTTGTTTAAAATACTCATTACTCATAATAGCAATATAAGTAATAAAGAAGTAATTATGACAAAATATTTTTTACTATAAACAAGCATGATAATATAATTGTATTAATATACTATGATTAAAATAATTATTCATTTCATTAAATATTACTCATAAAATTATAATTTAATCTTATAGTTGTTAAAATAAAATATTTAATGTAATATTATTGTTATTACTTAAGTATGTAATACTATTAAAATTAACTTAATAATGTTAATATAAATTACTTAATAAAAGTAATATATATCGCATTATTATGTTACATACTATTTAGTATGTCATATTATATATAATTTACTAAATAAATATATATTTAGATAGACTATATATTAGTAGATTTATTAAAATAATTATTTTTGAAGTTTAAAAATAGCGCTAAATTCAACATAATAAAAGTTATATTCCATAATGGAATATAACCAAAACGAGCATAAGGAGTAATACCAGTAGTTGGTAATATAGTTGCTTCTAGAACTTTACGTTCAAATTGCGGTATATGAGCAATAATTTTACCTGTGGCATCTATTACAGCAGTAATGCCGTTATTAGTGCTACATAATAGAGGACGACCAAGTTCTAATGCACGCATACGAGCCATTTGTAAGTGTTGCCAAGGACCAATAGAGTCTCCAAACCAAGAATCATTAGAAATAGTGAGCAAAAAGTTAGTATTAGACAAAAAATTAGTTCGTACTTCTTCACCAAATACTATTTCATAGCAAATAGTAGCAGTTATTTTATAATCTTGTGCTGTCAGTGGCGGTTGAATATACTGGCCTTTACTAAAAGATGACATAGGTATATTAAAAAAATGAGCTAAATGCATAAATATATATTTAATTGGTATAAACTCTCCGAATGGTACCAGATGATATTTATCATAACGGTTCTTATTATCATGCTGATAAGGTATGTAATCTCCTAATACAATAATAGTATTATAATAATGTGATTTATATGCATCTGTACGCTCATCAATAATACCTGTAATCAGAACACTGTGGTATAATCGATATAATCTATCTAGCATATTTAAAAATTTTTTTTGATGTTTTTCAGTATCTATAATTGTAGACTCAGGCCAAATAATAATTTTATTCTTACCTAAATAGGGTCGAGATGCATCTATATAAATCTGTAATGTATTCTTTAGTGAATTTGTATTCCATTTTATGGATGGTTCAATATTGCCTTGTACTAATGCAACATTAACAGGTTTATTATACTGTTTATAAAACCATTCAATTTTACGCAATGGCAATGGACTTAATAATAATAAAAAAGCTAAAATTGTAGGTATTACTTTAGACAATGATATAGATAAGACTAATAAACCGCTAATAGTTATTAATAAATAAGTAATAGTTTCTACACCAAAAATAGGTATTAGCCCTTTTAAAGGACCATTTATTTGGCTATATCCAAATTGTAACCAAGGAAATCCTATACAACCATAACCTCTTAGGTACTCAATAATTTGCCATAATGCAGGAGATACAATAACTAAACGCCAAACATTCGTGATGGGCCAAAAATAATTTAGTAATCCAGAAAAAAACATAGGATAAAGAGCAAGATATAAAATAAGTATAATTATTATTAATATATTAATAGGAATTGACATACAACTAAATTGTTTTATGCTAAGATAAATCCAGTTAATTCCGGTACCAAATAATCCTATCCCCCATGAAAAACCTAATACAATAGTTTGTTTAGTTGTTTTATTTAAATTAATAGACAGCAAACCTATGATAGAAAGTAATGCCGCTGGCCAAAAATCATATGGAGAAAATGAAAAAGTACCAATAGCACCTAGTATACAAGATAATAAAATCAGCACATAATTATATTGAAATAATAAAGACATATTATTATATACTATGCATTCAATATAGGTTCAGGAGAATTAGGCGGTACTTTAACATGAACCTGTATAATTCGTCTACTATCTACCATAGTAACTCTAAATTGATAGCCATCTATATTAATTATTTCACCACGTGTTGGTAAATGTCCAAATGCTTGCATGATTAAACCACCTATGGTATCTACTTCTTTATCACTAAAATGGGTGCTAAAAATATCGTTAAAATATTTAATGTGAATTAGTGCATGTACTGTATACATCTGACGACTTATTTGACGGACATCACGATCTTCTACTTCATCATATTCATCATCTATTTTACCTACAATAAGTTCTAAAATATCTTCAATAGTTACTAAGCCAGCAACTCCGCCGAATTCATCAATAACGATTGCCATGTGATAACGTTGTAAACGGAATTCTTTAAGCATGCGATCAACACGTTTACTTTCTGGCACAATTACAGCAGCGCGTAATATTTTTTGAATACTGAATGGTTCTGCAGTGCTATGCATAAACTGTAGTAAGTCTTTTGCCATTAATATTCCTTCAATATGATCTTTGTCTTCACTGATCACTGGAAAGCGAGAATGTGCAGAATCAACAATAACATCTAAACACTCTTCCAGAGTTTGATTACATTGTACAGTAATCATTTGACTTCGTGGAATAATAATATCACGAACTCGTTGTTCGGCAATATCCATTACACCTTCTAACATATCACGGGTATCAGGATCTATAAGTTCATTTTGTTCAGAATCACGAATTAATGTAACTAAATCTTTACGGTTTTTAGGTTCTTCATGAAATAATAGGTTAAGAATAAGTGAAAAAAATTTTTTTTTGATACTAGGGCTATCGGTAGCGTTTTGCGAATGATCATCACTCATAGTATTAATGTATGGTTACCTATAATTTTAACGTTTAATTAACAATTGGTAATTGCGTTGTTATTCTTGAATACATAAGTTCTAAAAATATGAGATTATTGTTGAGTAAATATACAATCAAATATTTTTAGTTTATGCAAAATTTCCATTTCTAAGGTTTCCATTTTTGTTGCTTCTTCTTCTAAGATATGGTTATAACCTAGTAAATGCAAAACTCCATGTATAACTATATGTGCCCAATGTGATTGCACATTTATTTTTTGATCTTTTGCTTCTTTTTCTATTAACTGACGACAGATGATAATATCACCTAATAATGGTATATTCATGCTAATAGGTGCTGTGAATGGAAATGATAACACGTTAGTTGGTTTATTTTGACCACGATAAGTCATATTTAGCAAATAGCTTTCAGCATTATCTATAAGACGAATGGTAACTTCTACTTTTTTTGTATAATGTGATTGTATAGCTGCTTCTAGCCATTGTCTAAAATTATTTTTAGTAGGAAGGCTATCAATTTTTTTGCAAGCAATTTGTAAATCTAAGATTACATTACTCATGTTTTATCTTTGTTTAAATGATATTAAAATACGATCGTAACATATTGTATGCTATATACCAGATATTATAGTATCATTAAAGATACTATAATATGTAGTATATTTAGTAATAAATATTTTTTCTAATTAATTGAAAATTTATATTTATTTAGGTATTACTGCTAATCAATAGTACTGAATAAAATATAGTAGATTATATATAAATAAAATTCTATTTTATTAAGATAAGTAATAACCTCTAAATTGATGTATCTATAATTATTTTATTACTATGTCATTTCTCATTCTTAATATGTCATTATAATATTTTAGTATCTTTGAATTAATATTATATTCTGAATTATACTGATATTTATAATATAATATTTTTTATCTATTATAAAATAATATATATAAATATCAGTAGTAAACTGTATATTTATTATAGAATATATTTATATTATTTATAATTCGTATAAAATATTAAAGTATTAATATTAATGGTATATTTTTATATGTTACGATGTAGTTTGATTATGTTGAATAATATTAAAATTTATAGTACTCTATTCTATAGAATCATTTGCGGTAATAAAAACTTTTAATATTAATTTTAATAATTATAATACATTTTTTATAAAACTAAAAATTAAATATATTTTGCAATAAATACTATTATGTTAATAATGATTATTTATAAATAATTTATAATTACTTACATATTATAATAATGATGAATTATAGTTAATAAAAATTATTTTACATTATAAGATAAATCATTATATATTTGTTATATTATATTAATAATAAATTAATAAGTATTGAGTTTTATAGTATAACATTTATTATAATAATTTTATTCAAAAAATATATTTTATATATTAACTTTATTACGTATATAACTTAAATATTATTAATTACTATAATGTAGTTATTGTTAATAATATTATTAATATTTTTTATTTTTCATGATAATATCATTTCTAAGGTTAATTTATTATTAAAAATGATAAAAAGTATTATATATTATAACTAGTTAGATAAAATATTTTATAATTTATTTTACTAATAGTTATAAAGATTTTTAAGATACTAGTAATATAAAAAATTATTTTTTATGAATGATATCTTTAAAATAAGATATTTATATTTTTAAGTAATATTACTATGGGTATCGTTATTTATTAATAATAGTTTAATCTATGTAGTAATATTTTTATGTCTTTATCTAAGATAAGTTTTATTAATATAATTTACTATATACTAATTAATTTTAATTACAAAGAATAAGTTGTACATACAATTCATTTACAATTTTATATTGCTTGATATATTTTCTTATTTTTACTTATTCATAATACAATATTTCTTATTAATTAAATTTCTGTAAAATTTTTAGTAAATACCTATAATTGTTAAATTATGAATATTATCTTAAAAATTAAAATGTATATTTCTGTAAAAATTAAGTTAATTTATTAACTAATGATACTCAATAATAATATATTATCTCATTAAACTTTATTAACGATCAAATGCTGAAAGAGGATCCACAACCACATGTAGTTTTAGCATTAGGATTAATTACAATAAAGCGAGAACCTTCTATATTTTCACTATAGTCAATAGATCCGTTGATTAAATATTGTAAACTAATTGAGTCAATAACTAACATAACATCTTGTTTACAAATAAGAATATCATCTTTATTTACTTTTTTATCTAAAGTAAAACAATATTGAAAACCATTACAACCACCGCCATTAATGTAAACTCTTAACTTTAAGTTTGGTTGTTTTTTTTTTGCAATTATTATTTTTAGTTTTTTAACCGCAGCTTTAGTTAATTGCAGTGGTAAATTGATATCTTTATTCATTTATAATCTTAATCGTTTATTGTTAAATAATTATACTATAAAATAGTTAAACCATGTAATTATATTGAAAAATAAATATTTTATTGATAATAATTATTGCTTATAAAATATACTTTTATGATTTATTGTAAATAGTTACTATTAGTAATAGTACTGTAATTATTTACAGTTTTATAATAAATTAATATTATATATTTTAAGCATTTATTTGTGTCTAATATTGATAAAACGTGTTTTTATTACAAGCAAATATTTTTGCTAATTTTAGAAATTTATTATATTGTGTATTTTTAAAATTTATTATTTAATAAGAAAAAAATAATAAATTATTTTTGAGTATACTACAAATATTAAAATCATTTATATTAAAAATTTTTTTATTTATTAATTGATGATTAAATGATTTTAATATATAAATATTATTATTAATATTTATATTATATGATTCATGTATTTTAATAATTATTTAATTATAATTATATAAATTAGCTTATAACATCAATCTATTGTATATATAATATAAATTATAAGTACAGTGTATACTTTTTTACATCATTCTATTTAATAATAAATAAAGATTGCTTAATTTGTTGTGATTTCTTAATTTGAAGATATACATAATATGTTAAAAGTTATATATTTTCTGTATTATTGCTATATTTTATTAAATATTTATTTAGTAAGTTATAATTTAGATGTATATATAAAAAATATTTTTTTATATTGATAATTTATATATTGTATTTATAATTTATCAATATGTTATTATTTAATAATAAAAAATTTTTTAGTACAACAACAAATAATCTTAATCCAAGATAAATATAATTAGTGCCTAAATTGGCATGCTTAATATTGTATTAAAATATATTTTTTTATTTAAAAGTTATTCAAAAATATCATGTATAATGAATAAAAAATCAGAAAATTTTTTAATAAAAATATTTATAATATACTGTCATCATCAATTAGATATGTTATGTTAAATTAATGTCATTCATTAAATATTTTTTTATGAATTAACTTAGTTATTTAAATATTTTTTATATGATAGTAGTACTACTTAAAAAGTAACTAGTGTTGCTTAATTCAAATATATTTATATTTGATGTAGTTAAATTTTGTGTTAATTATTAATCTAATATTAATAACAGTAAGATTTTTAAATAATATAATACATTACAAAGATCTCTTTTATATGTTGTATTTAAAATACATCATTATAAGTCATATCATGTAATGATCTATTATTTACTTTTTTAGATATAATGTCGTAATTTATTATTAGTCTTTTTTGGTTTAGGAGCTTCTTGTACCCATGATGATACTAAGAGATAGGAAACAGTTAATACAACAGGTCCGATAAACAAACCTAGCATACCGAACGCTAATAACCCACCAATAACGCCGGATAGCAATAATACCATTGGTAAATCAGCACCTATACGAATTAATACTGGACGTAAAAAATTATCTAGTGTGCCAACTATACAACTCCATATCAGTAACATAGTACCGTGAGTACTATCTCCAATCCAATAAAGCCATACAATAGCAGGTATTAATATTAATAATGGCCCAAGTTGTGCAAGACAACAAATAAACATAAATACTGTTAACAACGTTGCATAGTTGATACCACTAATTGCCAATCCAATCCCGCCTAAAATTGATTGCACTAATGCAGTAATCACTATACATAAAGCAACAGAACGAATTGCTTGAACAGCTAAAATAATTACAGCATCACCACGATCAGAACCTAATCGAATTGCAAAATGACGAATACCTAGAGCTACATTTTCACCTTTACTATATAGTAAAGCGCTAAATAAAAGCATAAGTGAGCAATGTAATAAAAAAGATCCTAGATGAGCAGCTTGTGCTAAAAACCAAGTAATGGTTTGACCAATATATGGTTGTATTTTAGCTATTATCATGCTTCCACTATTTGTGAAAATAGCGTGCCAATTTTTATAAATATTATGACCAATTGTAGGAATGCTTTGAAGCCACAATAAATCTGGGATTGACCAGTTTTTAGCTGATGAGGCCCATACTAACATAGATTTGCTATTATTAATTAAACTGCTAATAATTAAAGTAATTGGAATTATTAAAAATAAAAACAGTAATAGTGTCATAAGCAATACAGCTATCCAACGTTTACCCCAAAATATATTTTGTAGGTTAATAAGCATATGCCAAGTTGCAATGACAATTATACTTGCCCATGTTAATTCAAGAATAAATGGTTTTATAATCCATAAGCAAGCAACAATCATTAGTGAGATAAATAAAACTCCAAAAATAATACGAGGTAAATTGTTTTGTTGCAATGATTGATACATTTAAAATTTATCCTAGAAAATTAGTTATTTAATATGTCTTAATCTATTATAAATATAACAATATAGGACTAACTATTATTAGTTACATGTTTCTCAAATACTAATAATAATATTTTTATAAATAGTTTAATAGATATTTAAGTATGTGATATCAATTAAGTTATATATAATATAGTTATATAAAATAACAAAAATATGATTAATTTAAATAATGTATATATTATTTTTGCATTTATTAGATAATAAATACTTAAAAAGTACATATATAATTTATTTTTTTAAAATATTATATATAATTATCTATTGTTTAATATAAACATAAAAATATAAATAAGTAATACTTTTCTTAACTGATATAAAATTTTTTATTATAAATATTAAAATAAAATTATCATTAAGACTGTAACAATATTTTTTTTATTATTAAAAATATATTTATTACACTTAATTATACAATAATAACATTATCCAGTTGTATTGTAGTAATATTACATGTATAAATATTTAAAATAAATAACAATGTATCTTATAAATATTACAAGATTCCATAAAAATTAAATAATATGAATATGTATTTTATTTAAGAAAACGTTATAAAAATTAAATTCAAATAATTATTTATTATTTTTTATATTATATTTATATAATATTAAATATATTTAATATTTATTGTAAATATATATAACAAGTATAATATATGAGCTATATTATAGGTTATTATAAATAAATAATAAAAACCTATATAACATATTTATTAAATATTTTAATATTAAGAATATTAGTAATCTGTATATACTATATTAAGTTATTCTACTATTATTTAGATATTTGTGATTATTAGTTAATATGTTATTGTTAACCTAAATATTATTTTTTATATACATTTATGATTAAAATTATTCATTAATAAATAATATTTAATTATTCTATGTATTATATTACGTATAATATAACTAGACTAGTTACTAGCATATAGCTTAATTAATTTTTTTATTTTATACTTAAAATACAAAATTAATAATTTTTTATTTGTTATTCTTGTATCATTAATAAATAGTATTTAATAGTATTTATTAAATATTAATTTATATATTTATTATGAAAAAATAGTGATTTATAATTAATACAAAATATTTTATATATTTAAAATTATCAATTAAAGTATTTATTTTTTTAAAAAAATTATAGAAATATTCAGTTTATAATTTATTATATATGTCATTTTATTAGAATAATTTTTATGTTTTCTGTTTTTAATATTTTATATATAAAAACTATAAAACAATTAAATATCAATTAAGCCTAAAACATACTGTAATAACTTAAAAGGTTATTCATTAAATAATTAATTAATGAAATGCTTCTTTAATTTAGAATGTTATTAATATTAGTTATAACTTAGTTATATTTAAAATAATAGCTATATTGTTCATACCGCCAAAATTTTTATATGATATTTATTGTAAATAATATTTTTTTAAATTATATTTAAGTTATATTTAATAGTATGATATAATTTATAGTAACTAAGAAAATAATTTAATATTAAATTTTACTTGTAATAAATTATTACTAATTTATATCTAGTAATCTAGATAAAATAATTTTAACAATTATATTATAACAATATTTATATGAAATTAATTTTTATAGAGAATATTATTTTATTTAGTATAATATATTTGTGTATTTAATATATGTAGGATAGTGATTATTTTAATAATTTATATATATTTAATTAAATATTTTAATATATTATGTATTTAAAATAATAAATATATTGAATATTAATATATTTTATTTATATCTTTTATTTATTAATTATTATAGTTTCTTCATTAAGATATGTTAAAATTCATTATTTAAAATTTATTAAAATATTTTTTATTATAATATTATATAATTATATATTTTATTATTATTTACATAAATAATTTTATACTACCTAAGTAATCAAATTATACATATAATATACTATACTCTAGATGTTTCATGTTATAATTATTTTATAAATATGTCTTTTAGGTACTTTTATATATACTTTCCTTAACTATTAATTAAATTTTACTTAATATTACATCGGCATATTTTTAATTATTTATGTATTATATAGTGATATGTAATGCCTTAAGATCACTAAATTAATATATTAATTAATCCTTATTACAATAATAATTAATATTAAATAATAAATAATTTAATAATATTTATGTAGACTCTGTGTTAATAATTGAATATAATTTGTGATATTCAGTATAATTAGTGATTACAAATATAATTATATGGAATAAAGATACAAATACATTGTTCTTTATTTTAAGTAATCAATATTTATTTTATATAAAATATTTAATATATATTAGAGTATAAACATTAATATTATTTCATTAAAAATATTTTATTTAAAAGATACAATAATCTTTATTAAGCTAATACTTAGCTTTTTAAGCAAGAAATTATAATAAAGCAATTTATTTAAAATAACCTTATTTAACTAAATAATTATTAGTAATAATTTTACTAAATTAAGTAATACAAGCAATAAATTGCAGTATTCTGCAACAAGGGAGATGTATATGGCTATTACATCAACAACACAAGCCTGTGATCTAGTCATTTTTGGTGTAAAAGGAGATTTAGCTCGCCGAAAATTACTACCTTCGCTGTATCAGCTGGAAAAAGCCGGTCATATTCACTTAGAAACACGCATTATTGGTGTTGGTCGTGCTGAATGGAATAAAAATATTTTTATTAAATTTGTTTATGAAGCATTAAAATTTTTTCTAAAAGAAAATATTAATAAACAATTATGGACAAGATTTAGTAATCGTTTAGATTTTTGTAATCTTGATGTTAACGATACTCAAAACTTTAAAGATCTAGCTAAAATTATAAATCAGAAAAAAAATATTAATATTAATTATTTAGCGATGCCACCAAGTACTTTTGGTACTATATGTCAAGGTTTGGATGCATCAGGATTAAATAAAAAACCAAGCTGTATTGTCATAGAAAAACCTCTTGGTACTAATTTAGAATCTTCAAGAGTTATAAATAATCAAGTAGCTAAATTTTTTGATGAATCGCAAATTTATCGTATTGATCATTACCTAGGTAAAGAAACAATTCTTAACTTATTAGCATTACGATTTGCTAATTCATTATTTATTAATAATTGGGATAATAGTATTATTGATCATGTACAAATTATTGTAGCAGAAGAAGTAGGCATTGAAGGTCGTTGGGGATACTTCGATGAAATAGGTCAGATGCGCGATATGATTCAAAATCATTTATTACAAATTCTTACTATTATTGCTATGTCACCACCTATGAATCTTTCAGCTGATTGTATTCGTGACGAAAAAGTTAAAGTATTACGTTCTTTGCGTTGTATTGATCGTACTCAAGCACGTAATTATACAGTACGTGGTCAGTACACTGCAGGAATTGTACAAGGCATAAAGGTTCCTGGCTATCTAGAAGAAAAAGGTGCTAACAAAATTAGTAATACAGAAACCTTTGTTTCTGTACGTGTAGATATTGATAATTGGCGCTGGACTGGTGTTCCTTTTTATTTGCATACCGGTAAACGTTTACCATGTAAATACTCTGAAATAGTTATTTATTTTAAGAATACTAAATTTAATCTATTCCGTAATATTTATAATATTTTGCCACAAAATAAACTCACTATTCGTTTACATTCTAATGAAGGGATTCAAATTGACCTTGTAAATAAAGTACCTGGTTTAGATCATGATTATTGTCTTAAATCAACAGCATTAGATCTTAAATTTTCAGAGACTTTTGATCAAGAATATCTAGCTGATGCATATGAGCGTTTATTGTTAGAGATTATGCGTGGTATTCAAGCCTTATTTGTTCGTCGTGATGAAGTGGAAGAAGCTTGGAAATGGGTGGATGCTATTATAGAATCTTGGTCCTATAATCATGAATCCCCTAAATTATATCAAGCTGGTACTTGGGGTCCATATACATCTATTGAAATGGCTATGCATCACATGCGTTAGTAATCAATATATTTTAGGTCAACTAATGATTTAGTATAATATATGAAAAGTAAATTAATATTGTGATATGATAATAAATATTTTAAAAGGGTATATATGTAATGGTATTTTTTAAAAATTTTCCTAATACACAAGTTATGAATGAATATTGTGTAGAAAAAATTGCTATAGCTCTTACTTATAGTATTAACACTAAAGGACAGGCTAGTTTAATAGTTTCAGGAGGTAAAACTCCTTTAAGACTCTTTAAAGCTTTAACACAGAAAGATATTGCTTGGTCTAAAGTGGTTATAACTTTAGCTGATGAACGTTGGGTTGATACAACAGATAATTGTAGTAATGAATACTTAGTACGTAAATATTTGTTAAAGGATTATGCAGTAAATGCAATGTTTATTAGTTTAAAAAATAATTATGCTACTCCCTTTGCTGGAGCTATACATATAGAACATCAGCTAAAAATTATCAAACGTCCGTTTGATGTGGTTATATTAGGAATGGGTGAAGATGGCCATACTGCGTCTCTTTTCCCTAAGGCAGATAATTTAGATCAAGCTTTAGCAATGGATTCCGGTCGAGTATGTATGGGAATAAAACCATTAACTGCTAATTTAGATCGCATTACCTTGACACTACCAACCTTATTGAATAGCTATTGTATTTATTTGTATATCATAGGAAATAAAAAATATGATGTATATCAGCGCGCTATACAGGGTAGCAATATATACGAAATGCCAATTCGTGCTATATTAAATCAAGTACAAACACCAGTTAATGTATGTTATACTAGATAAAATAATACAAACATTATATTATTCTTGAATAATAGAGTGTACATGATTTAATGTATATACTGTTGCAGTATTATATAATAATAAATTCTTTTTAAGCATATAGATATGGTTATAAGTATTTTCTTTGTAAGAATAATTATTATGATAACGCATATTAAGTATTATATATATTAAATATAGAAGTATAATACACTTATTAATTAATATATTATTTTTACTTAAATACGAAACTTATCTGTAAAATACTTTAACTAAATTACTACATTAAAAACTTGAATCCGATGGATTTTAAATATAATTAGTTAGTACTGATATTTTATAATAGTAAATACTTTATATATATAATATTTAACAACCTATATAATAGGTACCTGTATTTATTTTAATAATAACTAATATACTTATTAGATTTAATTTAGGTTGTATATAGTTAATAGATATCTTAATGATAATTATTTATTGCATAGTCAATTAATATAACTTTTTAAGTTATTGATATTCATTAATAATATTCGTCAAGAATACTGATATGGTATGTTTATAATTAAATAACAAATATATTATTATTTTATATAAGATGGTTTAACTAATTATATTATCTTGTTTAATTTATAGTATATGTGATATTACTAATTACTCAAATTTATTGGTATTACTGGTTTTACTAGTAATATAATTCTATTACATAAGAATAATTATATAAAATACGTTAGCAAAATATCTTATCTATTAGATATACATTATACACACATAATATTATGGTAGACTATTACAAATATATAATATATATTGTATATGATAAAAACTTTTTTATTTAATAAAAATTTACAGTAAGATAACAAATATAATTTCATTCAATAATTTAGATTGGCAATCTATATATTATAATCGTAATATTCTTAATATATTTGATATACTAAATATATTTATTACATATTAATCTATTTTTAGTATATAATTTGTTAGTTACAAACTAATAATTATGAAATTAATCAAATATAGACTGCAAATAAATATTATTTAAAATAGTATAAAATATATTATTATTTTATTAATATAAATTAATATGTTGTTAAATAAAAATCATAATATGATACATAAAATATATTAGATATTACTCATTATAATCTAATACTCGTAATTAATCATTTATTAATATAATAGCGTATTTTATTTAAATTTTTTATGCTTTAGTTATTAATTTGACTGTATTAGTTTTATATAAAATAGTTAAAATTATTTATAAGTATTGATATTCTATTTATTGTTGTTTATATTATATTTTTTTAATTTAATAGAAATATAATTAATTATTATATATTAATATGAAAATTATTAATGTCTAAACATATATTATTTATATAAACTTATGTTTTTTACATTATTTTTGTAAAAATTAAAGTCATGTATAACATTTAATATTTTATTAAAAATAATTTTTTTAATAAAATACTATATAATATAGAAAGTATGGTATATCGCGTTTATACTATACATATAAATAAATTTATTGCATATTATTTTAATAATAATATAAAACATAATACTTAAGATATTCAACTGAATAGTATAATTATTTATTATGAGATATTTACAATGTAATACACATCTTCTTATAGTTCTTATATAAGAACATTTAAAATTTATTATATTATAATAATATTAATAATCTAAAAATTTTTTTATATTATGATATTAATAATTATTAGTATCATAATATTTTTAATATAAAATTTATTATTATAATAATAAATATAGGTTTGTATAAATAATAATTCAATCATTATTTATGTATTTTATGTTTTGTTATTTATTGCATAAATCTAAAAATTCATTTTTATACAACTAATTATAAAGTATAATTAATAACTTTTTTATTTTTTATAGCACCTAAATTGCTTAATGCAAAAATCTTAATATTTATTTTATATGAAATTATCTTGATATTCTTACTATCTATAAAGATTGATAATTATGTTAATTTTTATATTTATATATAATTATTCGATAAACATATATAAAAAATGCTGATCATCTAAAAATAATGATAATTTAATAAAATTATATATAAAAATATTGTAATCGAAAGTTTTTATAAGATACGTTATTTATAATATTTTTTATAAAAAATATTTTTAAGCACAAATTTATTTTCTAGTGTATAAAGTATTAATGCTTAGATAATAAAAATAAATTTTATATAAAATGATTTAATCATATTAAATATTATGTCTATATTTAGTATTATAAATTATAAATAATTAATTTTATTAAGGTAAAATAATATAATGGCTAAATATCTTTTTACTTCTGAATCAGTATCTGAAGGACATCCTGATAAAATTGCTGATCAAATTTCTGATACTGTACTTGATGCAATTTTAGAACAGGATCCTAAAGCACGCGTAGCTTGTGAAACTTACGTTAAAACCGGTATGGTGCTTGTAGGTGGTGAAATTACTACTACTGCATGGGTAGATATTGAAGATCTAACTCGCAAAACAATTACTGAAATTGGTTATGTCAGTTCTGAAATGGGTTTTGATGCTCATTCATGTGCTGTATTAAGTGCTATCGGAAAACAGTCTCTAGATATAAGCCAGGGAATTAATAAAATTTATCCTTTAGAACAAGGAGCTGGAGATCAAGGAGTAGTATTTGGTTATGCAACCAATGAAACTGAAACATTCATGCCTGCACCAATAACATATGCTCATCGTTTAATGGAACGTCAAGCTCAAGTACGTAAAAATGGTACATTACCATGGTTGTTTCCAGATGCTAAAAGTCAGGTTACTTTTCTATATGAAGATGGTAAGATTGTTGGTATCGATGCAGTTGTTTTTTCTACTCAGCATGCCAATGATATTAGTCTATCAATATTACAAGAAGCAGTAATGGAGGAAATTATTAAACCAATATTACCAGTAAAATGGTTATCTTATAATACTAAATACTTTATTAATCCAACTGGACGTTTTGTTATAGGGGGTCCAATGGGTGACTGTGGTCTAACTGGTCGTAAAATTATTGTTGATACTTATGGAGGATCAGCTCGTCATGGTGGTGGAGCATTTTCTGGTAAAGATCCTTCAAAAATTGATCGTTCAGCCACTTATGCAGCGCGTTATGTTGCAAAAAATATTGTTGCTGCTGGTTTAGCAGATCGTTGTGAAATTCAAATATCTTATGCTATAGGAATTGCTGAACCAACCTCAATTATGATTGAAACATTTGGTACTGAAAAAATATCTATAGATAAGTTAATGTTATTAGTACATAAATTTTTTGATTTACGTCCATATGGAATTATTAAGATGCTAGATTTAATTCAACCTATTTATCGTCAGACAGCAACCTATGGTCACTTTGGTCGTGAAAAGTTTTCATGGGAAAAAATTGATAAATCCTTACTACTACGTGAAGAATTTTAATTAATTTTTTTAGATTATAAATTACTTAATATTAAGTATTAATAATATAAAGGAAATGTTATAATATATTATTAATAATTTAATATTATATAATTGTCATGAATATTAAATAATACTAATAAATATTTATTATAATATTTTATATTTATTTGAAATAAATATCTTACTCATACAATAATAAGCTAATAAATTATAAAATTTTCTTTAAAAGAAGATTATGTTTATCATAATAGTATGTATATATACTTAATATATTATATTGATTATTAAATTATTAATAAATAAAATAGGAAATTACTATATTAGTAATAGTGTATTAAATATATTTCATGTTATAAATAAATTACTATTAATATTTTTAAATATTTTATAAAAATTTTTTTGATACTTTAAAATATAATTAAATACTAAATTAATACAATTTATATTTAATAATTTATTCAATAATTTAATTATTTTGTAATAAAAAATTTTATTTGATTCAATCAATCATATATTAATCACGTAATACATTAATTTTAATATTAAAATATACAATACTATTATCAATAAATTTTTATATTCTAAAAATAAAACAGTAACATTATGCTTACTTCATATATTTATTGTTTATATAAATATTAAAAATAAATATGAAATACTAACAATAAAATTTAAATATATATAATATTGATCGTATATTTAAATTATTATAATAATAATATGATAAATATATTTCAAACAATTATAAAATATTAATCTATATTAGATTCTTAAAAATTAAAAATATTTTTATATGATAATTATTGATTCAATTTTATTAAAAATAATTATTATTGTAATATCAGAAACTAAATAATATTATTTAACAGCTTACTTAACTGACAATAATTAGTAATTATTAATTATAATAAACTATTATAGTTAATATTCATATATTTTAAAAAAGTGAAATATTATTATTTAGTATGCTTAATAAAATTTATCTTTTAATAAGATGTTTCATTATTTACAATAATGTGATTATATTATTATGTAAATATTATTTAATAATATTATTAAATAATATACATAAAATTGTATAACATCACAAAAAATAATATTTAAATTTTTTATTTAAATAAAGATTATGTTTTTAAGAAATAATTAAATATATTTTTTTTTAATAGTTTTATATTGCTATTTATATATTAAGATATATAATAAATATACTATATAAAAATTATTATAACTATATATATTTTATAGTGTTATATATACTTAATATTATAGTATCTTTTCTAAAAAATAATAATTAGGTAATTATATCTATTTATTATTTTTTATAATCTATTATGTATTCAATATTAATTGTCTATTTTTATTCTATATTTTATATGTAAATAAGTAATTAAATTTATTTTTTATTTAATATATTGATTAAGTACTAACTAATTACTTCATTATTATTTATCAAGTAATATGGTCATATATTTTAATATTTATAAATAATTCATAATAACACTCAATTAATATTTACTTTGAATGGTACTAAAAATTATTTTTGATATTTTTTGTATTTGTTTTAATCTTAATAACATTACCAATAAAAGTAACTATGCTTAATAATTTATATATAATAAATATTTTGATATAATTAACACTTGTAGTTTTAATAAGATAATAAATATATTGTAGTATAATTACTTAATTTAATGCGATATTATAGTGATAGTCATATATTGTAAATACTATATTAACTTGGAATACAATTAATTATAACATAAATATAATGCAATATTTAAATATTATATTATTTAATATGTTTTATTTAAAATATATATACTATTAAACCTACTTAAGTTATCAATTATGATAATTTAAGTAGGTTTAATAGTATTAGACATTATACATATATTATACAATAATAAATTTTGTTATTTTTTATATTATCTTATATTTATTTTTTCTTTTACGTAGAACATATGTAATAAAGTAATATATTTTTCTATTCAAGTATTTTATTTAATTATTGATAATAATATAATATATATTTATATATACAATATTACATAAATATATCATATATTTATGTTAATTTATATTTATAAAATATACTAAGATATTAATGAAAATACTTTTTGATAAAAAAATTTTATTTTTTAGTTATATGCATAAAATATTTTTTATAAACCTAAAATCTTATATATTTAGTAATATATCATTTATCATAATACAAGTTAAATAAATATCAATAAGAACTAAATATGTAGGTTGATATTTAAGGTATTAACATTAGTATAATTTAAGATAAAAAATTTAAAATAAATTATTTAAATAATTATTAATATGTTTGGTTGTATATATAAAATAATTTATTACATTTAAAAGTAATATTATCTTACAAAATATTATATATCATAAAATAAATATTACCGTATCTTAAATATTATATGACATCTTATAAAGATGTATTACTTTATAAGATTAGTGTATTGATTACATTTAATTATTTAATTTTTTATAATAATATTTTGATGTAATATATTTAAAATATTTAAAGTTATTAGACAAGTAAAACATTATTTGTTTATTATAATAAATACTTCTATAAATATTATATATAAAAAATATTTAATTTATTGATACAAATATAAATATATTATTTATATAAATACTTTATTTTATTAGAAATAATGTATTAAATATTGCATGTCTATTATTACATCTATTAATATTAATATAAGAATATTAATTTTTTAGTAATTGATAAGTTTTTAAATTATACTAAATAGTTATAAATATATAAATATAATTTTATTATTTATAATAAACATACTATTTTATAAAATAATATGATCTTAATAAAATTAAGATATATTTATTAATTCATATATAATAATATATTATTATATAATATGTAATTTGTAAAAATTATAAAATTTTGTAAAAATATTTCATATATTTTTTTAAAAAAATAGACATAATATTGATTTATTAAACTTACACACATATTATGACTATTTTAAGTAACTAAAATTGTTTATTAATATTTTAAATACATTATAATTTTTATTATACGAATAAGTAATTATTTCTTAAAATTTTTTTATAACAATAATATTATGATGAATATGAAAATATTTACTGCTCACAATTATATTGATTATCAATATAGTACCATAATAAAAATATTATTTAATAAATGTAATTTTTTTATAAAAAATCAATAAATATTGCAACTAAATATCATTTTTTCAAACAATACATTTTAAGTATTTTATGCTATGTATTGTCTATAAATATTAGTTTGAACATTATGATAACTAATATATTTATTTTTAAAGATAACAATATATATTGCTTTATATGAATAATATTATTATATAACATATATAATGTATCATATCTTGATATGATCAAGATAATAATCTTCAATAAAAATAAAACATTAAACAATTCTTTATTAATATACATAAATAATATGTTCTAATAATAAAAATTGTGATTAATGAACATGCAATATAAAATGTAATTTTATTATGTGTAATAAGATATATAAATAGTAATCATTAATTATAAAAAATGTATTCATTAATACACACTATTCATTTAAGTAGTAATATTTATTAATTACTAATTTTTTACCTAAAATATAAGAACTTATAATATTTTAATATATTATTATAGAAATAAAATTTTTAATAAAAATGCTTAATTACAAGGTATTTACTGAATATTTATATCATAATATAATAAACAATGATGCATAATCATTGTATTAAAATAATGAATTTCATACAGTCAGCTATAATATGAATATTAAGGTTTATTTATGAAGCATAAAATTGTTAATATTGGTGACATTCAAGTTGCCAATAATCTACCATTTGTTCTGTTTGGTGGTATGAATGTATTAGAGTCACGTGATGTAGCAATGCGTATTTGTGAACATTATGTTAATATAACGCAAAAACTTGCAATACCTTACGTTTTTAAAGCTTCTTTTGATAAAGCTAATCGTACTTCAATACATTCCTACCGTGGTCCAGGTCTCGAAAAAGGTATATCTATTCTTCAAGAAATTAAACAGGTTTTTGGTGTGAAAACTCTTACTGATGTACACACTACAGAACAAGTACAATATGTAGCGAATGTAGTTGATATAATACAGTTGCCAGCATTTTTAGCACGTCAAACAGATTTAATTGAAACCATGGCGAAAACTAATATTGTGATTAACGTAAAAAAACCACAATTTTTAAGCCCAAGTCAAATGGGTAATATAGTTGATAAATTTCAAAATTACGGTAATAATAAAATTATTTTATGTGAACGTGGCGTTAATTTTGGTTACGATAATCTAGTTGTTGATATGTTAGGTTTTGGTGTAATGAAAAGTGTATCAAAGGGTAACCCAATTATTTTTGATGTTACTCATTCTTTACAGTGCCGGGATCCTTTTGAGATTACATCTAATGGTCGTCGAGTACAATTAATAGAACTAGCTCGTTCAGGTATTGCAGTAGGTTTAGCAGGACTATTTATTGAATCTCATCCAGATCCTATAAAAGCACTATGTGATGGTCCATCAGCGTTACCTATTAATAAATTAGAACCATTTTTAGTTCAAATAAAAGCGATTGATGATTTAGTAAAAAGTTTTCCAGAATTAAATACCTCGTGTTAGTAAGTAATAATATTAGTAGTCTAATAATATTATTTGTATACACTATATATTATTACATTTAAGACTAAGTGTTATAAAACATTATAGTTTCTTTATGGTAAGTATAATTAATATATTTACATATTATTGTAAAAGTATTTTTAAAAAATAATGTAGTATTTTGATATATAAATTTTTTAACATAATTTTATTATCAATTAACATATTTATCATTAAAGAATGTTAGCTTGATAACTACAAAATAGTTTTTATAAATTTTGCAATTATTGTATTTTTAAGTATAATAAAATTATTTTATATTCATACTAGTATTATATGTATATGTAAGTATAATAATAACTTTACAATAAGTTTATTTTCTAAATAATTATTATTTTTATACAAAATGTTACATAATTTTAATAAATATTATAAATAATTTAATTTTTAAAAAATATATACTTTTATAAAAGACTCTATTAAACATAATAGTCATTAAATACATTGAAACAATTACTATTTATTAAGTACTACTGATTATTGTCTATAAAATCTCACATATTAGATTAATTGTTAATTATACATATCCAGATGAATAGTGCCAATGTATATATAGTGTGAGCTATAAAACCATATTTTATGCAAAGACAGCTAAGTTTATACTAATTTGTTTGCCTGTTATATTTTTAATAACTACGAATTTTTTAGATCGATTATCTTCTATTTTAACTAGATGATGATTAATGTAATCATTAAAAGTATGCCATATAGTTAAGTTGCACTATAATTAATGTCCTGTATATTTGAGTAACTTTTACACCTGTATTTTTTAGTAATCAAGCAATTATCAGTTCAGCTCTTATTTTAGTATTTATTTAATATAAATGTATAAGAAAGTTATTTATTTACCAGGATAATTAAATTTTTGATAATGATTATGCATATATTAGTATATATCTCATTTACTAAATCTTTTTCCTAATTTAATTCTTTAGAAGGTGTCTTTACATCTTCAGCTAGTTTATTTTACACTATAAATTCGTATTAATCTTATAGATAATAAATTATATTTTGGTTTATTAAAGACTATTTCTTTAGTGAAGATATACTGTGATCTAAGTATATCTAAGTTTATTGTCTGTAATAAAATAATATAATAAAAACTCTGCAATTATAGTATGTTTTATATTAATCATATTTTTTAATTGTTCAGCAATATTTATAATATTTTTAATAATGGATAACTTGATAAATAATCAATAATTATTGTAATATAAATACTTTAAAATCTTTATTCATTAATCACACATTTTTTTAGCATGATCGTATAAACTAGCAGATATTTAATACTGACTAAATTGTTGTACTACTAATAAATGTTATTTAAAATGTACAGATGTATTATTTATTAAGGAGTTATAAATAATACAATTTACTTTACCAAGACAGCTGAATAAGTTACCTGAAACAAGATATGCTTCAATTATATTATTATCTCCTCTTTTAGCATATTCGAAATAACTCTACTGTTTTATCTTGCTAATTAGAAAAAATTAATTTTAGTAACATATTCACGTAAGAAGCCATTAGATGTTTGTTGTCTATCTTGCTTAGTATCTTTACATCTCCCATATGCGAGTTATAAATAGTAATCACGAAAAATAAGAAAAAACATTTTTAACATATTCTTTATCCCTTAGAACTCATAGTAGATGATTGCTGCTCTAAGCGACGAATTTTACGTTTTGCGCGAGCTAAACCTAAACGAAGACGTAAATAAAACAAGCTACAAATAATCCAGCATAAAATAAATCCACTTGCAAAAAGTATAGCAAGTAATGTTGAGAGACAATATTCACCTTGAGCAATCAAATAATTAAATGAAACTACTTGATCATTATGTGCACCTAATGTCACGGAAAGCACAAAAATTACTAAAAAAATTAAAAAAATCAACAGAGATTTCATATATTGTCCTTTAAATTAAATTGATATTCTTAATTATAATACATAAAATTAATAGAAAGTACTTACATTAATAGTTGAGAGTTATATTATATTTTAAAGGCAATAATATATGTAGTATTAAATTATTATTTATAATAATTTTCATTTTATTATACATAATATTATATATTTATTATATGAATAAATATATTATTAACAGACATAATATATAAAACAGATAATATAGAGATTAGTGAGTATTGAAATAATTAATGATCTTTAATAATTATTTTATATTAGTTACATTATTTTATTAGTGCGATAATATATATTATATATAAATTATAATAAATAATATTTAATTATATACATATATTAAAATATAATATAAATATAAAAGATTAAAATATAAATTTAATTTTTTAAAAATTAATATTTTCTTATACAAAATAATATTTTTCATATTTATTAAAGTTTATCAGAGCTTATAAAGTAATAAGCTAAAATAGCTAACACAATGTTAATATCAATCATATTGTTCTAGCCATTATAATTTAAATTATATAAATTTACATTCTAATTCTACTTATAATTTACTAATCATATAAATAAATATTACTTAAATATATTAAATAATAAATATTAAAATAATATTTATTTTCAATAATACTGTAAAATGTATCTTTTATATACTGTTGCTATATATTTTATTATTTATACTATCAAATATTATGTAATGATAGTTATTAGTAAGTAATGAGTATTATTGATATAGTATATATTCATTATGACGAAAATCAGTTTTTAAATTTTAATATTATGATGTTAACCAATAATATATTATAAAATTTTTTGTAAAATAATTTTCTTCATTATAGTTTATTTAAAATGATATATAGTTAATATATAATATATTAAATAATAAAATTTTATAATGTTTTTTTTAAAAATTAATTATTTGATAGACAATATTTGATTATTTTGTGCCATTTAAGAATAAAATTATAAATTCTGATAATTATAGAATATATGTACTACCAGTATGAGACGTAAATTATTTTTTTAACAAAAAATAATTTATAATAAATATTTTTAATTAATTTTGATAAGATTTTATTATTAAGATGTACAATTTTATTAAATTATTATATTATTAATAGCACTTAATTAATTTTTTTAATTTTTACTATAAAAAGACGGATAGTATATTTTAAAACAACATTTTATAAAATCATATTTTTTACAGTAACGTTATAATATATTATCTATCTTACAATATAATAAGAAGTGTTTATAATAAATCTTATATTAATTAATTAAAAAAATTTATAACTGTATTATCTTTTAACGACACAATCAATAGGTAATAATTTGTTATTTATTATATACTATTTAATTACTGCGTAATTAATATATTAATGATATCTTTTATGTATAAATGTAATTTTAGATATCATTATAACTATAAAACGCATTACATTAGACTTATATTAGTAGTAAGATCGGTACACTTTATAAAGTACTCAATAAATCAGGCATTATCTCGGTATAATTTTAGTGAATCAATATTATCATTCAATGAAGAATACTTTTGTATTTTACTTATATCTTGAGTAAATTATTAATTATTTTTTGCATATTATTGAATAAAATATTTTTTATGATATTAGAATTTTCTAATAATTTTAAAAATTTTTTATACTTTCTTTTAAGAAAAATATTAAATACTTATGATATAGTCATGTATAATCTAATATGTTATCTAGCTAATATTTTTTATTTAAAAAAAATAAATTTATTAAATAATTGATATAAATATTAAAAAATAATTTTATTTTTTAGATGGATAATATCTATTATTAATATTTTATAAAATTTTTTTTAAAAATATAAAAATATAATTTCTATGTTATTACGAAATGAATTTAAGTTTACTCATACATTATAAATGTAGTATAGTCGAATTAATTTAATTAATATATTTAATTAGAAAAAAATATATTTTCTTTGCAGTTTTAACGATATATGTTATTATTATGGTAATTTAATTATATGCAAATCATTATTATTATCAATCATAATATATTTAATGTATCATATAAATATTAAAAATGATATTAACTATATTCAAACTTTTTTAGTTTACACTTAAAATTAATAATTTTTCATTGTATATTTTATTTTATGATATTCGTAGTTTACAAAAAAATAACATAGAATTAATCAATAAAATAAATTTATTGTAGCAAACAGTAAAAATACTGTATTATATGTTTATGCTACTATTTTTTTAAAAAAACATATTTTTATTAATGTTTTAATAAAATAAATAAATTAATGTTTTTTTGATTTTGAATTTTTTGTTGCATATAATTCTATTACTATTTAAAATATAAATTACTTAATGCCGGCTTAGCTCAGTTGGTAGAGCAACTGACTTGTAATCAGTAGGTCACCAGTTCAATTCCGGTAGCCGGCATACCATTAAGTGGTGGGGTTCCCGAGTGGCCAAAGGGAGCAGACTGTAAATCTGCCGTTTTATACTTCGAAGGTTCGAATCCTTCCCCCACCACCATTATAACATCGCTTAATTTAATACTTCGATAAGTATCTTTAATAAAAAATATTAATATTTTGTAAATTATTTTATATAGATAGTAATATTTCAAGAATATATTAAACCAATTATAAAATATGCGGGCATTGTATAACGGTTATTACTTCAGCCTTCCAAGCTGACAATGCGGGTTCGATTCCCGCTGCCCGCTCCAAAAAAATATATGCTGATATTGCTTAGTAGGTAGAGCACACCCTTGGTAAGGGTGAGGTCCCCAGTTCGATTCTGGGTATCAGCATGATTTTTATTAAAATTAACATTGTCATTAAACCAGTAAAATAGATATTAAAAAGTTTTACATAATAATTATTATTAAATAATAAATTTCTTTTTTGGATTATATATTATGCATATTTAAACTACTCTAGTTTTATAAAATTTTACTATTAATTGTATAAATTTTATCAATGAATAAATAATAAATTCAATATTTTTTAGTAAAATATTTATTTTGATAAAAATCTTTTATAATACAACTTGTAAAGAATAAATAATTGATTTTTTATTTAAAATATATAAAAAATATATTTTTATATATATTATGTACGGATAAGTATGACCTAAGTAAAAGTTATATAAAATTATTTGTATATATTAAATACAAAATGAGTGAATTTATTTAAATAAATATATTTAATAAAATTAAAAAAGATTTATTTTAGATACATAATTATATTATTATAAAATATAGTTAATTATTCTTCTAACAAATTTGAAGCAATCATGTTATGTGGTTTAATTAAATGAAATTAATATATTAATTAAATAATAATATTAAAATTATTTATTAAGAAAAATAAGATTATAATCCATGTTCCTTGTAATATTTATAGATATATCTTAGTTTAGTATGTGAAGATATTAATATATATATTTTTAAATTAGTTATATTTTATAAAAATAAAAAAACATTATTATAACTACTATGTTTTATAAAATCATACGCAGTATATGTATATCATTTAAATAATACAGTAATATATATGATATAGTTATAAAATATAACTGCTTATTTTATTAAAATTTAAATCACTAAATTTATTTAGGATAAATCACTTCAATAGTAATAATAAAATATATTTTATATATTTAATGTTTACTAAAAATAAGTATAATTATTAATGTAATATTTATACTTAAATTAGGTAATAGATAATATTTAATTTGATATGTAATAAAAAATATATTTTGATACTTATTAAGTATGTTATATTATTATTTATCAAAAAATATTTTTATCATTAATGAAATACAAAAAATTTTTGAAAATTAAAATTTATTATATCGAATAAACAATAGATACAAATATTTTATTTTTTATATTTAATAAATAAATTATACTAATTGCTTTTATTTTTTGAAGATGTTTATTATATTGTAAGTTCATTTGCACTGGTAAAAGGCCATTCTTTTTTATAATCTTGTTATAGGTTGGTTGTATGAGTACTAATATCAATGCTAAAAATAGTAAGTATAATCGAGATATTTTTAAATGGTTAGTTGTCATTATACTTTTATTACTTGCAATTATAGGTAACTTCTTTTATCGTAATTTTAATCTATTATTACGCTCTATATTAGTATTTTTTATTATATCTTTAGCTGGTATTATGGCAATGTTTACTACTCAAGGTAGGTCTGCTTTAGTTTTTGCCCGTGAAGCTCGCACTGAAATACGTAAAGTTATTTGGCCAACTCTGCATGAAACTTTTTATACAACATTAATTGTAGCGATTGTTACCGTTGTGATGTCACTAATTTTATGGGGGCTGGATAGTATTCTAGTCCGCATGGTATCCTTTATTACTGATTTAAGGTTCTAAGATGTCTGAAGCCCCTAAAAAACGTTGGTATGTTGTTCAAGTATTTTCTGGCTTTGAAAGTCGTGTAGTACATGCATTATCTGAACATATTAAACTACATAAAATGAACAATTTATTTGGTAAGATTATGGTTCCAACCGAAGAAATTGTTGAAATACGTGGCGGGCAACGTCGAAAAAGCGAACGTAAATTTTTTCCCAGTTATGTATTAATTCAGATGGTGATGGAAGATGCTAGTTGGCACTTAGTTCGTAATGTACCACGTGTGATGGGTTTTATTGGTGGAACTTCTGATCGTCCAGCTCCTATTAGTGATAAAGAAGTCAATGCAATTACTAATAGACTCCAGCAAGCTGGCGATAAGCCACGTCCTAAAACTTTATTCGAACCAGGAGAAATGGTTCGTGTTAGTGATGGTCCATTTGCCGATTTTAATGGAGTTGTAGAAGCAGTAGATTACGATAAAAGCAGATTAAAAGTTTCAGTATCTATCTTTGGTCGTAGTACTCCTCTAGAGTTAGATTTTAGTCAAGTAGAAAAAAACTAATAAAATTATTAAATAATAAAGTTATTTTATTAAACAAGAACTAAGATTAAAAAAATATTTTAAATATTTTATTTTTTATAATAATTTTATACTTGCTAGATAAACATTTATTAAGTAATTAATAATCTATTATAAGGCGATATTGACCATGGCTAAAAAAATACAAGCCTACATTAGACTACAAGTTGCAGCCGGTATGGCAAATCCTAGTCCACCAGTTGGTCCAGCTTTAGGTCAGAAAGGTGTAAATATTATGGAATTTTGTAAGGCATTTAATGCTAAAACTGAAAATTTAGAAAAAGGTTTACCTATTCCTGTTGTTATTACCGTTTACTCTGATCGTTCTTTTACATTTATTACTAAAACTCCTCCAGCAGCAATATTATTAAAAAAAGCAGCTGGTATTACATTAGGATCTTGCAAAACACATAAAGATAAAGTTGGTCAAGTAACAAATGCTCAAATTCGTCATATTGCAGAAACTAAAGCAATAGATATGACTGGATCTAATATTGCAGCTAGGATGCGCTCTATAGAAGGCACTGCTCGTTCTATGGGTTTAGTAGTGGAGGATTAAAATGGCTAAGCTTACCAAGCGTATGCGCATAACTAAAGATAAAGTGAATACTACTAAACAATATAATATTATTGAAGCTATTAATATCTTAAAGAATTTTGCTACTGTTAAATTTGTTGAAAGTGTTGATGTTGCTATAAATCTTGGAATTGATGCTCGTAAATCTGATCAAAATATACGTGGTGCTACTGTTCTTCCACATGGCACAGGTCGTTTGGTTCGTATTGCTGTATTTACGCAAGGTATCAATGCTGAAGCTGCTAAATTAGCAGGAGCTGATTTGATAGGTATGGAAGATTTAGCAGATAATATTAAAAAAGGTTACATAAATTTTGATCGAGTAATTGCTTCCCCTGATGCAATGCATATTGTTAGTCAGTTAGGTTCTATTCTGGGACCACGAGGTCTTATGCCAAACCTTAAAATTGGTACTATAACTCATAATATTACTGCAGCTATTAAAAATGCCCAAGCTGGTCAAATTTGTTATCGTAACGATAAATATGGTATTATCCATAGTACTATTGGTAAAATTAATTTTAATTGCAATCAATTAAAAGAAAATTTGGAAACTCTATTAGTTATTTTGAAAAAATCTAAACCAACAACTTCTAAAGGTATTTTTATTAAAAAAATTAGCATATCCACTACTATGGGTGTTGGATTGTCAATTGAACAGGATAGTTTAACTTTATTAGCCAACTAATGTTATAAAAGAAAGAGCTCTAATTACTTTGAGATTTATGCGGGCGTTAGACTATCTAGAAATCTAACGCCCGCATATTTTATATAAATATTTTTAATATATACAATTATTAATATAATACATAGTATTTTTTATTTAAGATATAATGTACTTGATAAACTTATTATCTACCATGTAGATAAATTATAAATCAATATCATCAATTAACTTGCTCAAAGGTCATAGACCTAAAACATTGTTAATTACTAAAAATTTCATTTATTATATTCTTTAAAGTCTATACCGTTTCGGTATTAGGTAATATTTATTTCCGGGAAAATCATTACCCGGTTGTGGTCTAGGAGCTAAAGCTAATGGCATTAAATCTTCAGGACAAAAAAGCAATTATTGCTGAGGTCATAGAAGTAACCAAAAGCGCACACTCTGCTGTTATAGCTAACTCTTGTGGTATAACCGTGGATAAAATGACTCAATTACGCAAAATAGGACGTGAATCTGGTGTTTACATGCGTGTTGTACGCAATACTTTAATGCGACGAGTTGTAGTAGGTACTCCTTTTGAATGCCTTACAAATCAGTTAATTGGTCCTACTTTAGTTGCATTTTCTATGGAATATCCAGGTGCTGCTGCCCGTTTATTCAAAAATTTCATGAAAGCTCATGTAACATTTAAAATCAAAGCTGCAGCTTTTAATGGTAAACTAATTACAGGAGATCAGATAGATTATTTAGCGGCCATGCCAACTTACAAAGAAGCAATAGCATGCTTTATTGCAGTCATAAAAGAAGCTTCTGTAGGTAAATTATTGCGTACTTTTACTGCATTATGCGATCAGAAAAAAGTTACTTAATCAGCTATTCTTATTAATTTATTTGCCTACTTATTATAAAATTCTAAATTTTAGGAACAATTCTTATGTCTATCTCTAAAGACGATATCTTGAATGCGGTTTCCGAAATGTCCGTAATGGACGTTGTTGCCTTGGTCACCATGATGGAAGAAAAATTCGGTGTTGTTGCTACTGTTCCTACTGTTGCTCCTGTAGGTCCAGCTGAAACTATTGAAGAAAAAACTGAGTTTGATGTTATTTTAAAAACTATTGGAGCTAATAAAATTACTGTTATTAAAGCAGTACGTAGCGCTATTGGTCTGGGCTTAAAAGAAGCTAAAGATTTAGTTGAGTCTGCACCAACTACATTAAAAGAAGGTATTAATAAAGAAGATGCCGAGACTCTAAAAAAATCTTTAGAAGAAGCTGGTGCTGAAGTTGAAATCAAATAAACTTACTATTTAGTTGCAACTTATGCAGGAATACCGTGGCTGGTAACAAAAAGTACCAGCCATTTATGCTGTAAAAATGTTTATAGTATTTGATATTTTAGTTATTGTTATTTTCTTAAAATTTATTTTTATTTTAATTTAGCATATTCGCAGTATTGTACCTATTTAACTTCAAAGTACAAATCATTAAATAATATAAAAGTGAGACAATAGTATTCTAAAATACTTATGCCTTTCGGTAACACAATGGTGTTACATAACCTATTCTGCCAATAAAAGAGTAGGTTACTGATCAGCTAGCTGAGGAACTCTATGGTTGTTTACTCCTATACTGAAAAAAAACGTATTCGCAAGGATTTTGGTAAACGTCCACAAGTTTTGGACATACCTTATCTTCTTTCTATTCAACTTAATTCGTTCCATAAATTTATCAAACAAGATTCATATGGAAAACATGGCTTAGAAGCTGCTTTTCGTTCTGTCTTCCCAATTCAAAGTTATAGTGGTAACGCAGAACTACAGTATGTAAGTTATCGTCTTGGTAAGCCAATATTTGATGTTAAAGAATGCCAGATCCGTGGAGTAACTTACTCTTCTGCACTACGTGTTAAACTACGTTTAGTGATTTATGAGCGTGAAGCACCTGAGGGAACTATTAAAGATATTAAAGAGCAAGAAGTATATATGGGTGAAATTCCACTAATGACTGATAATGGTACATTTATTATTAATGGTACTGAACGTGTTATAGTATCTCAGTTACATCGCAGTCCAGGTGTATTTTTTGATAGTGATAAAGGTAAAACACATTCATCTGGTAAAGTATTGTATAATGCACGCATTATACCTTACCGAGGTTCATGGTTAGATTTTGAATTTGATCCTAAAGATAATTTATTTGTGCGTATTGACCGCCGTCGTAAATTACCAGCTACTATTATTCTTCGTGCATTAAATTTTACTACTGAACAAATACTAACATTATTTTTTAATAAAGTTATATTTAAAATTGAAGATAATACATTACAGATGGAACTTGTTCCAGAGCGCTTGCGCGGTGAAACTATGTCTTTTGATATCATTGTTAATGATAAAATATATATTGAAAAAGGACGTCGTATTACTGCTCGCCATATTCGGGAATTAGAAAAAGATAATATTAATGTAATAGCAGTACCCATTGAATATATTATTGGTAAAATAGTTGCTCAAAATTATATCGATAATAAGACTGGTGAATTAATTTGTGCAGCAAATACAGAGTTATCACTTGATTTACTATCTAAAATTAGTCAAGCAGGATATCAGAATATAATAACACTATTTACCAATGACTTAGATCACGGTGCTTATATTTCTAATACCATTAAGATTGATCCTACTATTGATCGCCTAAGTGCTCTAGTTGAAATTTATCGCATGATGCGACCTGGAGAACCACCAACAAAAGAAGCAGCAGAAAATTTATTTGAAAATATGATTTTTTCTGAAGATCGTTATGATTTATCGGCAGTAGGTCGCATGAAATTTAATCGTTCACTATCACGTAAAGATATTGAAGGATCTTGTACATTAAGTAAAGAAGATATAATAGACGTTATCCGTAAACTAATAGATATTAGAAACGGTAGAGGTGAAGTTGATGATATTGATCATTTAGGTAATCGTCGTATACGTTCTGTTGGCGAAATGGCTGAAAATCAATTCCGTGTAGGTTTGTTACGTGTAGAGCGCGCCGTTAGAGAACGTTTATCTCTGGGTGATTTAGATATGCTTATGCCTCAAGATATGATTAATGCTAAACCAATTTCAGCAGCAGTAAAGGAGTTTTTTTGTTCCAGTCAGTTATCTCAATTTATGGATCAAAATAATCCACTATCAGAAATTACGCATAAGCGTCGTATTTCTGCTTTAGGTCCAGGTGGTTTGACTCGTGAACGCGCAGGATTTGAAGTACGAGATGTACACCCTACTCATTATGGTCGCGTATGTCCAATTGAAACTCCTGAAGGACCAAATATTGGGTTAATAAATTCCCTATCTGTTTATGCACAAACTAATGAATATGGTTTTTTAGAAACTCCATACCGCCAAGTTCGTAATGGAATTGTTACTAATGACATTCATTATCTATCTGCCATTGAAGAGGGAAATTATGTTATAGCTCAAGCAAATTCTAATTTAGATGATCAATGTGTTTTTGTTGAAGATCTAATTACTTGTCGTAATAAAGGAGAGTCTAGTTTATTTAATCGTAATCAAGTTGATTATATGGATGTTTCTACTCAGCAAATAGTTTCTGTTGGTGCGTCTTTAATTCCTTTTTTAGAACATGATGATGCTAACCGTGCATTAATGGGCGCAAATATGCAGCGTCAAGCAGTTCCTACACTACGTGCCGATAAACCATTAATAGGCACTGGTATGGAAGGTGCTGTAGCTGTTGATTCCGGTGTTACTGTTGTTGCTAAGCGTGGTGGTATTATTCAGTATGTAGATGCTTCTCGTATTGTTATTAGAGTTAATGAAGATGAAATGTATTCTGATGAAGGAGGAGTTGATATTTATAACTTAACTAAATATACACGGTCTAATCAGAATACCTGTATTACCCAAATGCCATGTGTTAATCTAAATGAACCAGTAAAGAGTGGTGATGTTTTAGCTGATGGTCCTTCCACTGATCTAGGTGAATTAGCTCTTGGTCAGAATATGCGTGTTGCATTTATGCCATGGAATGGTTACAACTTTGAAGATTCTATCTTAATATCTGAGCGTGTTGTTCAGGAAGATCGTTTTACTTCTATTCATATTCAGGAATTATCTTGTATATCTCGTGATACGAAACTTGGCTCCGAAGAAATAACTGCTGATATTCCAAATGTAGGTGAAGCTGCTTTGTCTAAATTAGATCAATCAGGTATAGCTTATATTGGAGCAGAAGTAAAAGGTGGTGATATTCTAGTTGGTAAGGTCACGCCAAAGGGTGAAACACAACTTACTCCAGAAGAAAAATTATTACGTGCTATTTTTGGTGAAAAAGCATCAGATGTTAAGGATTCATCTTTGCGTGTACCAAATAGTGTTGCAGGAACTGTTATTGACGTACAGATTTTTACTCGTGATGGTGTAGTAAAAGATAAACGTGCACTTGAAATAGAAGAAATGCAGCTTAAGCAGGCTAAGAAAGATTTAACAGAAGAATTTCAAATTTTAGAAACAGGTTTATTTGCGCGTATATACGATGTTCTTATAGCTGGCGGTATTGATGCTACTAGAATAACGCAGATGTCACGTAATCTCTGGTTAGAACTTAATTTAACTAATGAAGTTAAACAAAATCAATTAAAAAAATTAGCTGAACAGTATGATGAATTAAAAGATGATTTTGAAAAAAAATTAGATGCTAAACATAACAAAATAACTCAAGGTGATGATTTAGCCCCAGGAATATTAAAAATTGTTAAAGTATATTTAGCTGTTAAACGTCATATTCAACCAGGAGATAAGATGGCAGGACGCCATGGAAATAAAGGAGTTATTTCTAAAATAAATCCTATAGAAGATATGCCTTACGATAAGAATGGTATTCCGGTAGATATTGTATTAAATCCTTTAGGAGTACCATCTCGTATGAATATTGGTCAGATTTTAGAAACTCATTTGGGTATGGCCGCAAAAGGTATTGGTGATAAAATTCATACTATGTTACAACAACAACAAGAAGTAACTAAGTTACGTACTTTTATTCAAAAAGCCTATGATCTTGGTGATAATACACGTCAGACTGTTGATTTGAAAACATTTACTGACGACGAAGTAATACGCTTAGCTCAACACTTACAAAAAGGACTACCAATTGCAACGCCAGTATTTGATGGTGCCAATGAGAAAGAAATTAAAGATCTTTTAACGTTAGCCGATATACCTACCTCGGGTCAGATTATCTTATTTGATGGATGTACAGGAGAACAGTTTGAGCGTCCAGTAACTATTGGTTACATGTATATGCTCAAGCTTAATCATTTAGTTGATGATAAAATGCATGCGCGTTCTACTGGTTCTTACAGCTTAGTCACACAACAACCTCTAGGAGGTAAAGCTCAATTTGGTGGTCAGCGGTTTGGTGAAATGGAAGTATGGGCTTTGGAAGCATATGGTGCAGCCTATACATTGCAAGAAATGCTAACTGTTAAGTCAGATGATGTTAATGGACGCACTAAGATGTATAAGAATATTGTAGATGGTGATCATCGTATGGAACCAAGCATGCCAGAATCTTTTAATGTATTATTAAAAGAAATACGCTCGTTAGGTATTAATATTGAACTGGAAGATGAGTAGTTATTTTGGTTCTATTTTTTAAATATAAAGTGATTTTCAAGTAACTTTGAATATAATAGATATTAGACACTAACCACTAAAATATCCTGTGATAGTTAGCATAGGATTGTTTAGTTAGTAGTTCAACTTGGTTCATACGGATATTTAGTAATATATTAATACTCAATAGGTCTTAATTCCTACAGGAGCTAATCCGTGAAAGACTTACTAAAGTTTCTGAAAGCTCAAACTAAGACTGAAGAGTTTGACGCAATCAAAATTACTCTGGCCTCGCCAGATATGATACGTTCTTGGTCATTCGGAGAAGTAAAAAAACCGGAAACTATTAACTACCGTACATTTAAACCAGAACGTGACGGTCTTTTTTGTGCTCGTATCTTTGGACCAGTAAAAGATTATGAATGTCTATGCGGTAAATATAAACGTTTAAAACATCGTGGTGTTATTTGTGAAAAGTGTGGTGTTGAAGTTACTCAAACTAAAGTACGTCGTGAACGCATGGGTCATATCGAATTAGCTTCTCCTGCTGCTCATATTTGGTTTTTAAAATCATTACCATCCCGCATTGGTTTATTATTAGACATGCCATTACGTGATATTGAGCGCGTACTATATTTTGAATCATATGTTGTTGTAGAATCTGGTATGACTAATCTAGAGCATCGTCAAATTTTGACTGAAGAGCAATATCTAGATTCTTTAGAAGAATTTGGTGATGAATTTGATGCAAAGATGGGAGCTGAGGCTATTCAATATCTTTTAAAGAACATGGTTTTAGAAGTGGAATGCGAACAACTACGTGAAGAATTATATGAAACGAATTCTGAAACTAAACGTAAAAAAATGACTAAGCGTATTAAATTACTTGAAGCTTTTATGCAGTCTGGTAATAAACCAGAATGGATGATATTAACTGTCCTGCCAGTTTTACCTCCAGATTTACGTCCATTAGTACCCTTGGATGGTGGCCGTTTCGCAACTTCTGACTTAAACGATTTATATCGTCGGGTTATCAATCGTAATAATCGTTTAAAACGTTTATTAGATCTAGCAGCACCAGATATTATTGTACGCAACGAAAAACGAATGCTTCAGGAAGCAGTTGATGCTTTATTAGACAATGGTCGTCGTGGACGAGCAATTGCTGGGTCTAATAAACGTCCTTTAAAGTCTTTAGCGGATATGATAAAAGGTAAACAAGGTCGTTTTCGTCAAAATTTACTAGGTAAACGTGTAGATTATTCTGGTCGTTCTGTTATAACTGTAGGACCATATCTACGTTTACATCAATGTGGATTACCTAAAAAAATGGCATTAGAATTATTTAAGCCATTTATATATGGAAAATTAGAACTACGTGGTCTTGCTACGACTATTAAAGCTGCAAAGAAAATGGTTGAACGCGAAGAATCTATTGTTTGGGATATTTTGGATGAAGTTATTCGAGAACATCCAGTTATGCTAAATCGCGCACCAACATTACATCGTTTAGGTATTCAGGCATTTGAACCATTATTAATTGAAGGTAAAGCTATTCAGTTACATCCTTTAGTATGTGCAGCTTATAATGCTGATTTTGATGGTGATCAAATGGCTGTTCACGTACCATTAACTCTTGAAGCTCAGCTAGAAGCTCGTGCATTAATGATGTCTACTAATAATATTCTTTCACCTGCAAATGGTGAGCCCATTATTGTTCCTTCTCAGGACGTTGTATTGGGTTTATATTATATGACTCGTGACTCTGTTAATGCTAAAGGTGAAGGCATGATTCTTAGTAGTTCTAAAGAAGCTGAGCGTATTTATCGTTCTGGAATAGCTTCTTTGCATGCTAGAGTAAAAGTTCGTATAACACAAACAAACAAAAATATAGAAGGCAAATGGATCACTACTACTAGTGTAGTAGATACTACTATTGGTCGTGCAATATTATGGATGATTGTACCGCAGGGATTACCTTATGCTATGGTTAACCAGCTTTTAGGTAAAAAAGCTATTTCTAAAATGCTAAATACTTGTTATCGCATATTAGGTTTAAAACCTACCGTTATCTTTGCTGATCAAATCATGTACACTGGTTTTGCCTATGCTGCTCGTTCTGGCGCCTCTGTTGGTATTGATGACATGGTTATTCCAGAAAAAAAAGTAGACATTATCTCTGAAGCTGAAATAGAGGTTGCTGATATTCAAGAACAATTTCAGTCTGGCCTAGTTACAGCAGGTGAGCGTTATAATAAAGTCATTGATATTTGGGCTGCTGCTAATGAACGTGTTGCGCAAGCTATGATGGAAAATCTTTCTACTGAGTTAGTTGTTAATAATAAAGGCCAACAAGAGAGTCAAGTATCTTTTAATAGTATCTTTATGATGGCTGATTCCGGTGCTCGTGGTTCTGCAGCACAAATTCGTCAATTAGCTGGTATGCGTGGTTTAATGGCTAAACCTGATGGTTCTATTATAGAAACACCAATTACTGCAAATTTTCGTGAAGGTTTAAATGTATTGCAATATTTTATATCTACTCATGGAGCTCGAAAAGGATTAGCAGATACTGCACTAAAAACAGCTAACTCTGGTTACCTTACTCGTCGTTTAGTTGATGTAGCGCAAGATTTAGTTGTAATTGAAGATGATTGTGGTACTCATAATGGTATTGTTATGACTCCGGTTATTGAAGGAGGTGATGTTAAAGAACCTTTACGTGATCGGGTATTAGGTCGTGTAACTGCTGAAGCTGTTATTAAACCAGGTACAAAAGATATTCTTGTTTCACGTAATACCTTACTAAATGAAAAATGGTGTGATATACTAGAAGAATATTCTGTGGATATTATTAAGGTGCGTTCAGTTGTTACTTGTGACACTAATTTTGGTGTATGTGTACATTGTTATGGTCGTGATTTAGCTCGTGGACATCTAATTAATAAAGGAGAAGCAATAGGTGTTATAGCTGCACAATCTATTGGAGAACCTGGTACACAGCTAACAATGCGTACATTTCATATTGGTGGTGCTGCTTCTCGTGCTGCAGCAGAATCGAGTGTTCAGGTAAAAAGTACAGGTCGTTTAAAATTAAATAATGCAAAGTTTGTTTTTAATAGTGATAATAAATTAGTGATTACTTCTCGTCATACTGAGTTAAAACTAATAGATACATTTGGCCGTACCAAAGAAAGTTATAAAGTTCCTTATGGATCTGTTATGGCTAAAGGAGATGGTGCAAAAGTTTATGGTGGAGATATTGTGGCTAATTGGGATCCACATACAATGCCTGTAGTGTCAGAGGTAAGTGGATTTATACGTTTCATCGATATCATTGATACTCAAACTATTACTCGTCAAACAGATGAACTAACTGGTTTATCTTCTTTAGTAGTATTAGATTCTGCAGAGCGTTCTGGTAGCGGTAAAGATTTACGTCCATCTTTAAAAATAGTTGATATTAATGGCGCAGACGTTTTAATTCCAGGTACTGATATTTCAGCACAATATTTTTTACCTGGTAAAGCGATCGTGCAGTTAGAAGATGCTGCGCAGATACATACAGGAGATACTTTAGCACGTATTCCGCAAGAATCTGGTGGTACTAAAGATATTACAGGTGGTTTACCACGTGTTGCTGATTTATTTGAAGCTCGTCGTCCTAAAGAATCTGCTATTTTAGCAGAAATTACAGGTATCATTTCTTTTGGAAAAGAAACAAAAGGTAAACGTCGTTTGGTTATTACTCCTATAGATGGTAGTGCACCATATGAAGAAATGATTCCAAAATGGCGTCAACTAAATGTATTTGAAGGTGAATACGTAGAACGCGGTGACGTAGTTTCTGATGGACCAGAATCTCCACATGATATTTTACGCTTACGAGGCGTACATGCTGTTACTCGTTATATTACGAATGAAGTGCAAGATGTTTATCGTTTACAAGGTGTTAAAATTAATGATAAACATATAGAAGTCATTGTTCGTCAGATGTTACGTAAAGCAACGATTAAAAATGCTGGAAGTTGTGAATTTTTGGTGGGTGAGCAAGTTGAGTTTGCTCGTATTAAAATGGCAAATCGTGAGTTAGAAAATAATGGTAAAATATTAGCAACTTATAATCGTGATTTATTAGGTATTACTAAAGCTTCGTTAGCTACTGAGTCATTTATTTCTGCGGCTTCTTTTCAAGAGACTACGCGTGTGTTAACTGAAGCTGCTGTTGCTGGTAAAGGTGATGAATTACGTGGTCTTAAAGAAAATGTAATTGTGGGTCGTCTAATTCCTGCCGGTACTGGTTATTCTTATCACCAGGCTCGTGTACGTCGTAAATATCAGCATGAAGATTCTATATCGCCACAAGTAAGTGCTGAAGAAGCAACTGCTAATTTAGCAGAATTACTAAACGCAGATATACAGCATGACAACTAATCTCAACAGTTAATCCCAGTCAATAAAAAACCGTCTTTAAAGACGGTTTTTTATTGACTGGGATTAACTGTTGAGATTAGTTGTCATGCTGTATATCTGCGTTTAGTAATTCTGCTAAATTATATTAAATACATTAATTTAATGATAATAAATAATCTTTATTATACTTTAATTTTATTGAGTATAGTCAATCTTTGTATTAAGATAAATATTAAAATATTCATTAAAATAAATAATATATTGATTATTGTTTATATATACTATATATCATTTAATCAACAATAAATAATCTTTATTTAAATTGATCGTAAAAATTTAACATAATTATTATTAACACTATTTTGCATATTTTAATAATAAAAGTATTATTATTAGCTCTTAATATTAATTAATAAAATTATATTATGTAAAAAATATATATCTTTTTATTCTAAATTACTTTTATGTATTTATAAATATATTGTATATAAAATATATTTAATATTTATTATTAGTAATTTGTTAAATTATTCATTATAGAAAATAAGAAAAATCCTATAATAAGGTTTTATAAAAATAAATTATATACAATACACACGGAATAACCTATAACATTATTAATGCTTATAATATTTATTTAAAAATATTATAATATTTATTTTATATTAAATATGATAATGTAAAATTTATAAAAATATTTAAAATATCTTTATATTATATTAATAACGATAATTATGTTAGCATATTGAAATATTTTTTAAAAAACTAAAAAAGCTAGATAGCTGGTAACTAAGGTAAATATAAAATTATCTAAATTAATTGATTAATGTCAATTAAAATTAATCAATTAATTTACTTAAATAAAATAATAATTTTAAAAAATATATAAGATAATTAATTTTGTACTAATGATGATAAAATTAATTATTTTAAATATATTTTTAAATAAATTACATAGTAATCTATACTTAAAAGTATTTCGATTAAATCACATTAGATATCATCTTATAAATTATTATTTATTATACATGGAATTTATACTTTACACAGATACTATTTATATATATCAAATAATGTCTATTTAATAACATACTACAGTACATATGTTTAGATATTTAACTTAATGTAATAAAAAATAGAAAATATTAGTTTCAATACAGAAACATTTTTATTAAAAATAATATAATTAAAAGTAAGTAAATTAATTATTACTTATAATAATTACAATATAAAATATATAGAATATCAATTATACAGTTGAGAGATAGTAATGATAAAAAAAATAGGTGTATTAACAAGTGGTGGTGATGCTCCAGGTATGAATGCTGCAATTCGTGGTGTTGTTCGTGCCGCATTAGCAAAAGATTTAAAAGTATATGGTATTGAGGAAGGATATCTTGGATTATATGAAGGACGCATAAAGCAATTGCATCGTTCAAGTGTTTCTGACATGATTAATCGTGGTGGCACTTTTTTAGGTTCTGCACGGTTCCCAGAGTTTCGTAATCATACAGTATGTAAAAAAGCTCTTAAAAATATGCATAAATTTGCATTAGACGCATTAATAGTTATAGGCGGTGATGGGTCATATATGGGTGCAAAACTTATTACTGGAATGGGTATTCCTTGTATTGGATTACCTGGTACAATTGATAATGATGTTGCTGGTACTGATTATACTATAGGTTATTTTACTGCTCTTGAAACTGTTGTTGAAGCAATAGATCGTTTAAGAGATACTTCTACTTCTCATCAACGTATTTCTATTGTTGAAGTTATGGGTCGTCATTGTGGAGACTTAACTTTAGCTGCTGCTATTGCAGGGGGCTGCGAATTTATCGTACTACCAGAAGTAGCATTTAAACGTGATAATTTAGTAAACGAAATTAAAGCTGGTATCATTAAAGGTAAAAAACATGCTATTGTAGTGATTACTGAGCATATTTGTAATATTGATGAATTAGCAAAATGTATTGAACAGGAAACTCATCGTGAAACTCGTGCAACTGTTCTAGGTCATATACAACGTGGTGGAGCTCCAGTAGCCTATGATCGCATTTTAGCATCTCGTATGGGTGCATATTCTATTGAATTATTATTACTAGGCTATGGTGGTCGTTGTGTTGGCATACAAAATGAAAAACTTGTGCATCATGACTTTATTGATGCAGTAGAAAATATGAAACGTCCTTTTAAAAGTGATTGGTTACAAACAGCACAAGTTCTTTATTAATTTATTATATATTATATTTAATATTTATTATTTTAGTTTAATTATAAATCATCAAAATAATTACTATTTAAAAAATTTATTAAATCTTTAACATATTTTAATTAATAACTATTTGATATTATATATATTCATATTATGAATAATAATTTTTAGAGAACAACAAATTTTCTTAAGATGAATATAATATTTATTATATAGAATATGATTCTTATATTGATAGATATTAATATATAATTATCTTACAAAAACTAAAATAATAATATATTGTATTTTGATTAATTAATTAAATTTTTAAAATTTTATTCTTTAATGTATATCAAATTATTATATATTATTACATATTTTATCTTATCTAATAAAAATGAAAGATCTATTTATAATAAAACTAATTTTTTAAAGTATTACTGTAATTATTAAACTAGTATATCTATACCGTATTTTACTCTAAAATATTATAACATATAATAATGGTTATTGTATTATGTAATAATTTAATATTATATTGATGTTACATCAGATATTATACTCAATATATATTATTTATTTTTAATATTAATTAAAATCTTACTTAATTTAAAATATAGTATTAACTTTATTAATACTAATTATAATTAGTATTAATAAATTACAGATATATAAATATATAGAAATATTTATTTTAATATATTGTTCTAAATTATTATAGAAATATTTTATAAATGATATTCTTTATTCATCTATAGTAATGTATTGTAATGTCTTTAATATTAGTGCAATGTTTATGCAAAATTATTTAATATTAATATTAGTAGTATAATGAATATTTTATATGTATGATTTATTAAAATAATTGATTTTACATCTCTGATGAAGATTAAATACAATTTAATATAATAATTTTTATTATATCTTTATAAAAAGTTTTATAAATATTTTATATATCTTACATTGTTTGTATAATAATATAACATATTAATAATATTGAGGAAAAACTATGATTAAAAAATTGCGTAACATCGCTATTATTGCGCATGTTGACCATGGAAAAACTACTCTTGTTGATAAGTTATTACAACAATCAGGTACACTCAGTATACATGCAGAAGCTACAGAACGTATTATGGACTCACATTATTTGGAAAAAGAACGTGGGATTACTATTCTTGCAAAAAATACTGCTATTAATTGGAAAAGTTATTGCATTAATATAGTAGATACTCCAGGACATGCTGATTTTGGTGGTGAAGTAGAACGTGTTATGTCTATGGTTGATTCAGTTCTTTTAGTAGTAGATGCAATAGATGGACCTATGCCACAAACTCGTTTTGTCACACAAAAAGCATTTTTGTACCATCTTAACCCAATTGTAGTAATTAATAAAATTGATCGTGAGGGAGCTAGGCCTGATTGGGTTGTAGATCAAGTATTTGATTTATTTATCAATCTAAATGCAACTGATAAACAATTAGATTTTCCAGTAATTTACACTTCTGCATTACATGGTATTGCAGGTTTAAATTATAATAATATGGCTAATGATATGACTCCGCTATATCAAGCAATTATTGAGCATGTATCTCCCCCACAAGTTGAAATAGATGCACCACTTCAAATGCAGATATCTCAGTTAGACTATAATAATTATTTAGGTATTATAGGTATTGGACGTATTAAACGCGGTACAATCAAACCTAATCAACAGGTTACTATTATTGATAGCTTAGGCAATACTCGTCCAGGGAAAATAAACAAAGTACTTACGCATATGGGTTTGGAACGTATTGAAGCTGATATAGCTCAAGCAGGTAATATTATTGCTATTACTGGTCTTGATAATCTTAATATTTCAGATTCTATTTGTGCAGTTGATTATGTTGAATCTTTGCCTGCATTAAATGTTGATAAACCTACTGTTAATATGTTTTTCTGTGTTAATACTTCTCCTTTTTGTGGTAAAGAAGGTAAATATGTCACCTCTCGTCAAATTTTAGATCGCTTAAAGAGAGAATTAGTTCATAATATTGCTCTACAAGTAGAAGAAACTGAAGATGCAGATGTATTCTGTGTTTCAGGACGTGGTGAACTTCACTTGTCTGTATTGATCGAGAATATGCGACGTGAAGGTTTTGAGTTAGCTGTTTCACGTCCTAAAGTAATTAATCGTAAAATTGATGGACGAATACAAGAACCATTTGAAAATGTTACTTTAGATATTGAAGAACAACATCAAGGTTCTATTATGAAAGCTATTAGTAAGCGTAGAGGAACTATTAATAATATGCTCCCAGATGGTAAGGGTCGAGTACGTTTAGATTATATTATTCCTGCACGTGGATTAATTGGTTTTCGTATTGAATTTATGACTATGACTTCTGGCACAGGATTGCTATATTCTACTTTTAGTCATTATAGTGATTTACGTCCAGGTAATATAGGTCAACGTCAAAATGGTGTATTGATTTCTAACGGTCAAGGTAAAGCAGTTGCTTTTGCTTTATTTAGTTTACAAGATCGTGGTAAATTATTTTTAAGTCATGGTGCCGCAGTATATGAAGGTCAAATAATTGGTATTCATAAACGTTCTAATGATCTTACAGTTAATTGTTTAACTGGTAAAAAATTGACTAATATGCGTGCTTCTGGTACTGATGAGGCAACCACTTTAATTCCTGCAGTTACATTATCATTAGAGCAAGCTTTAGAATTCATTGATGATGATGAACTAGTAGAAGTAACACCATTATCAGTTCGTCTTCGTAAACGCTACCTATCTGAAAATGAACGTCGCCAAGCAACTCGTTCTTCCAAAGTAAAATAGTATGTCTTACTATTTTAGTATCTGGTATCATTAAAAGTGAAAATATACCTTATGAAATTATAATTAATAATTTTATTTTTTGTAAAAAATCAATTTAATTACTGGTATACATATAATTATTAAATATTTATTATATTGATAATGATAAATTTAACAGATAAAATACAATTTGAATGTTATTTTTTAGATATTTTTAAAATAGATATATCTATATCTATATATTAAATATTGTATTTTTATATATTATTAAAATTATAGTTAATTCTTGATTATTTTATAATTATTAATTATTTCTTATTGATATAAAAATTATTAATAATAAAATATACCTTCAGTAATCATATTTATAATATTATAGAACCTATTATGCAGTAATATATAAATATTATTTAATATTAAGTATTATTATAATAATTATTTAGTATAATAAAAAAGTTACTTGATTATACTAATGTTTAAACAAATAAAATAAACCAACTAATTGATACTATAATTGCATAATTAAATTATCAATTAGTTTGTGAATATTATACAGGATAAATAAGTGAATAATGTATATTGAATGACTTCATAGTCATGTAAAGTAATTCATATATATTAATACGATTAATAAAATATGATATAATAAGCAATGTTCTTTATAATTGATTAATTGATAGTTTATTAAAAAATTATTATATTACTAACTAATAGATACATTATTAATAATATATACTTTAAAAGTATACTATGTTATCTTGAAGTTAATGATTACTTTCAATTACTGATTATAAATATTATTTAGATAATATAAGTAGTATTACTATATGTAATATAAAATTATCATAATAGTTATTAAATTATAATAAAAAGATTATATTTTAAAAAAATTATTATATAATATATAAATATATTTTATTCATATCAATAATCAATTATTTTAATAAACAAACAAGATTTTACAAATACATTATATGATAATTACTTTACAACAGTAATATTTTTATATTATATGAATTGATTATATATTTTATATATCAAATATTTATATAACAATTAATCAGATTACCATTATTATTTTTAGATTATTTATGTAAAAGGTTATTTTTTTATAAAAAATACGTTTTAAGTAGATTATACTATTACTATAGTAATTTATAATTTATGCTTATATAGCAATGTTATTTACTACATAAATAAAAAATACTAGTTTATTTGTAATAATAATAGTATATTAATTACAAAATATAGCAATATCATAGTACTAATTATTATATCATTATATTTTTAATAACTTATTGTTTTTTATACATATTTTGTATTTAATAATAATTAAATAACTCAATTTTAAAAAAATTTCTAATCTATTAATTTAGTATATATATAATATATAAATCATTAATCTTAAGCATATCTTTATTTTATAAATAATATTGATTATTATTAAATAATATATTTCAATTTTTAATTGAAGATATTTTATGCATTTTTATTAAATAATTTTTTTAATAAGGAATGTTATTTATGATGTTTGAAGAAAATTATTATTTGTATATATTTTAGTATATTAATCTTATTAAGATTTGTATTATGATTTAATCATATGTATTATTCATTAGTATAATAAGCTAATTTTTTTAAAAAAATTATAATAATGATATTATTAGTAATACATAAATTGTATCAATGTACGTAAATATATGATATTTTGCTACTTATATTCTAATTTTTAATATATTGTATTGTGATAAAATTATTTCCATATTATCTATTCAGAACAATAAATTATATTTATTAATTTTTTAAAAATATATTATTATAATAAATAATGATATTTATTACCGATAATAATGCATTTACATATAATTAATCTAATTAAAATAAATTTTATTTATATATATTATAATATAAAATAGTCAAGTACTTCAAAATATAATATTAGTATTGTTTATTATTGATCATTGATTACTTAATAAATATCATTAATGATTATAATCAATGTCTTTAATAATGCCTTATAATTTGAAATAAAATCATAATAAATTTATTATTGATTATTTATTAATATTAGTAATTAATTAAATACACTACTTATGATTTTAATAAATTTATAAAATTATCACATATAATGAATTAATATAATATATCTTAAAAGATTAAATTTAATAAATAACATAATTTTAAAAATTTTATATTTATTTTTTATTACTAAATATATTACTATTGTATTTGCGTTATTAATATTGTTCTACATTAATAGAAAGTACATTATTATAAATATTAATATTTTTATATGTGTATTGAATAATACAGCTATAAAAATATATGTATATTTTGTAAGTGTTTAATAAAAATATTCATAAAACATTATATTTTAATTATGATACATATAATATCTATTATGTACATGAAATATTAATTTTAATTGATTAAAATATTTTATTTATATATTCTATGTATTAATTAAATATCAGTATATTAATATTTTAAATATAAATATTTAGTTAATAAATTTAATTATAGTTTTCTTTATAAAATCATTTTAATTTTATTAAATATTTTAGATAAATAAATACTAATATACTTAAATAATTAGATTAATAATTAAATTTTTAAATTAGTTCCTATCTCCATTAAATACCAAATTATTAAGTAAAAGATCATAATAAAAGTTAGTAATATCATAAAACTAAAAAATAATGAAACATCATGCATACCTAGAAATCCAAAACGAAATCCACTAATAATATAAATAATAGGATTTAATTTTGATATTTTTTGCCAAAAAGAAGGTAAGAGCGTTAATGTATAAAATACTCCTCCTAAATAAATTAATGGCGTTAATATAAAAGTCGGTATTAAACTAATATCATCAAAAGTTTTGGCAAAAACTGCATTCAGTAAGCCTCCTAATGAAAATAAAATAGCTGTACATAACAAAGTTGTTATTATAATAATCCAGCTATGTATATGAAACGGAACAAAAAATAATGATACTAGCGTTACCAGAGTACCTACGCATATACCTCTTATAGTACCGCCTCCAACAAAGCCAATAATAATAATATGTGTTGTTAATGGCGCAATAAGTAATTCTTCAATATTGCGTTGAAACTTAGCGCTAAAAAACGATGAAGCAACATTTAAATAAGAATTAATCATTACTGACATCATAATTAATCCAGGTGTAATAAATTGTACATAATTAAAACCATGCATTTTACCTATTCTAGGGCCAATAAGGTTACCAAAAATAATAAAATATAGGGTTATAGTAATAACTGGTGGCATTAGTGTTTGGATCCAAATTCTAGTAAAGCGGTAAATTTCTTTACTCCAAATACTTTTTAATGCAATCCAATGCAATTTAGTCATACTTTTTCCCCGAATTAATAAGTATTTTTTTATTATTATTGTGTATTAAGGTAATAAATAGCTCTTCTAAACGATTAGTTTTATTACGCATGCTTAATACTTTTACTCCTTGTGCACTTAGTTGACTAAAAATATCATTGAGCGTTTGATGTTGTTGCACTTTAACTTCTAATGTTGCACTATGAAGAGTGTTTTGATAACCCTCTAATTTTGGTAATGGATCTTGAGATGCTAAATCTAGAATAAAAGTTTCTGATTTTAACTGAGATAGCAATTGTTTGATTGAAGTATTTTCAATTAACTGCCCGTTTTGAATGATTCCTATATTACGGCAAAGTGTTTCTGCTTCCTCCAAATAGTGAGTAGTAAGAATAATAGTAGTACCACATTTATTAAGTTGTTTAAATAATTCCCACATAGAACGTCGTAATTCAATATCAATACCTGCTGTTGGTTCATCTAAAATTAAGAGTTTTGGCTCATGCATTAACGCACGAGCAATCATTAAACGACGTTTCATACCGCCGGATAGCATACGTGCAATCTCATAACGTTTATTCCAAAGATGAAGTTTTTTTAGGTATTGCTGAGCACGTAATAATGCTGTTGGATATGTTAAACCATAATAACATGCCTGATGTACTACAATTTGTATGACAGTTTCAAATTGATTAAAATTAAATTCCTGTGGAACTAAACCAATTTGTCTTTTAGCTTGTATACTATCACGTTCTATATCATAACCAAATATTTTCACTGTACCAGAAGATTTCTTTATTAACGAGCTAATAATACCAATGATAGTTGATTTACCCGCACCATTAGATCCTAATAAAGCATAAAAATCTCCTGCTTGTACTATTAAATTAATTCCTTGCAATGCTTTTACACAACCAACATAAGTTTTTGTGATATTTGATAGTTCTAATGCATATACCATTATATTTACGTACCTTTATAACTATCTATAATTAAAATTATAGATACGAAGGTAATATTTTGTGTTTTATTAAAAAATCGAGATAGGAAATACGTATTTAAGAAATTTATTCTTAGAATATACAATCATTAACAAATTATGCATATAACATCATATGTGTTATATTATTTTATAATAAATAATTTTATAGATGCTAAGTTAATAAAAATTATTACATATAATAATGATTTCTATCAAAATATAATATTAATAAAAATAGTAATATTATTAGTTAGTATTCATTGATAAACATTATGTATGTAATTATATGTAATAACTACTTCAATATATCATCAATAATGAATTTTAAAATACAAACGTTATAATATTTATTATCTTCTTGTAATAAATTTTATTTTTTATATGTTTTCAGTTATAATGCTATCTAATTATTTTATTATAAAATTATACATTTTTAGTATACATGTTTCAAAGTACTAATTATTGAGTAAGTATTACAAATAAATATATTTTACTAAGTAAAAATATTTATTATTTAAGTAATAATAATGTTCTTTTACTCTGCATAAAGAATAATTATTAATACAATATGCTATCAGTACTAATGATTATAAATTATATTAATAAAAAAATATATACATATTTTGTATAAAAATATTTTATATCCCAATCATATTTGTTATTAATTTTCTAAAAAGAACTAATAAAAGATTTAAGTTTCTTATAATAATTAATATTAATGATTATTAATAATATATCTCCTATTTTTATAGCATTATAAATAAGATATATTGATTTAATCTATCTATTAGATATTAGAAATATTAATATTTAATCTAGTACATTAGATATAATTTATATTATAAAATATTCAGTATTTAATAAATATAGTATATTATTTTTAATCAAAATAAATAGTAATACTATTTTATAAATTATTATAAAATTTAAGATTTATAATAATTTTTTAGTAGTACATAGAAAAATATTCTTAAATAAAATTTAAAAATGACTTCTTTTAAAAAATTATTATTTAATATATAATTAAATAAAAATATTTTATTTTAAAATAATACATATCTTAATAGATATCTTAATAGATATATACTGAATGTTATCAATTATCAATTCATTAACTAGTATTTTTTTATAAAAATATTTTTTTGGAGTAAATATTTTTATAATATAAAATGATTTATTAAATATTTAAAATAAGCAGAATATTATTGTTATAATATTTATTATGATATGATAAAGAATAAATATTCTGCTTTTTAGTTATTGATTATCAGTTATTACTAATTTATAAACTTAATTAATAGTAATTATTTAGTAAAAGTATAATATTTAAGAAAAAAATTATTTTCATACAAAAAAGCAGATTATTATTTCAACAATTATTTTCTTTGTTAGCAGTTGTATATTATGTATTACCTGTTTAATGTATTTCTATGTTATTTTTTAATATAAGCATAGTAAATGTTTTGTATTCCTGCATTTAACTAATATTAAACTTTAATAGAATTATTTTTTCAAGAAAATACAATAATAAATTTAATAATTTTTTAAAAAAATTATTAATATTAATTAAAATATATCAAATATTGCTTAATATGATTAATATACTAATAAATAGTACAAAATAAATACAATCATTCTATTAATAATTTTAAACAATATTATAATATATAAATATCTTTATCAATTTATATGTATTTACTGATTTTTAACTGCTTTAATACCGTAAAATGGAGCTATAATGCCTTGTAATGCTAAAGTTTCCTCTATACGAATCAGTTGATTATATTTAGCAACACGATCAGATCTACTCATAGAACCAGTTTTTATTTGTCCTGCATTAATGCCAACTGCTAAATCAGCTATGGTAACATCTTCAGTCTCACCTGAACGATGCGAGATAATAGTAGTATAACCAGCATTTTTAGCTATTTTTATAGTAGTTAAAGTTTCAGTTAGAGAACCAATTTGATTAAGTTTAATAAGTATTGAGTTAGCAATACCTTGTTTAATTCCTTCTTTTAGAATTTTACTATTAGTTACAAATAAATCATCACCGACTAATTGAATATTATTTCCTAAAATTTTAGTTTGATACTGAAATCCAGTCCAATCAGATTCATCTAAACCATCCTCAATAGAAACAATAGGATATTGTGTAGTTATGTTTTTCAAAAAATGCGTAAATTCTTGAGATGTGAAAGATTTGTTATTTTCACCAGCTAAAATATATTTACCATTTTTATAAAATTCAGAAGCAGCACAATCTATAGCAAGAGTAATATCCTTACCCATTTCGTAACCCGCTGCTTTAACTGCTTCAGATATAATAGTTAAAGCTTCTATATTGGAATTTAAATTTGGCGCATAGCCTCCTTCATCACCAACGGTAGTGTTCATGTTTTTAGATTTTAAGACTGTAGCTAAACTATGAAAAATTTCAGAACCTATACGAATAGCTTCTTTAAAATTGTTGGCACTAATAGGTTGAATCATAAATTCTTGTATATCTACATTGTTATTAGCATGCATACCACCGTTAATAATATTCATCATAGGCAAAGGCATAGAATATTTTCCTGGAGTACCATTTAATTCAGCAATATGTGCATATAGTGGTAATCCTTTAGCAGCAGCTGCAGCTTTAGAAGTAGCTAGAGAAACTGCTAAAATTGCATTAGCACCAAAATTAGATTTATTTTCTGTACCATCAAGCTCAATCATAATCCAATCTATATTAGATTGATCTTTAGCATTTTTACCTATAAGCGCTTTAGATATAGGACCATTCACAGCAGATACAGCTTTTAAAACACCTTTTCCCATAAAACGAGACATATCGTAATCACGTAATTCTAAGGCTTCACGAGAACCGGTTGATGCACCAGATGGCACGGCAGCCATACCTAAAAAACCACCTTCTAGATGTACTTCAGCCTCTATAGTAGGATTGCCACGTGAATCTATTATTTCACGACCAATGACTTTAATAATTTTAGACATTATTTTCTCCTGGATAAAATATTAATGAAAATTATAAAAAATAACATATTACTTAATTTTAACACTAATATAAATTTTATTTATTTTGTTGACGTTTTTGGTATTCACTAGCTGCTTTAATAAAACTAGTAAATAAAGGATGTCCATCACGTGGTGTAGAAGTAAATTCTGGGTGAAACTGAGATGCAATAAACCAAGGATGATTTGGTAGTTCAATGATTTCTACAAGTTTATTATCAACAGATCGACCAGTTATACGTAAACCAGCTTTTTGAATTTGTTTTAAAAATATGTTATTTGCTTCATATCGATGACGATGACGTTCAAATATTATTGTTGAACCGTATACCTTATGAACTAAACTACCTTTAATAAGAATACATTGTTGTTTACCTAGACGCATTGTTCCACCTAAATCTTTTTTTACTGTACGTATTTTTATATTATTGTTTGTATTGCACCATTCTGAAATTAATGCAATAACTGGATATTTACAATTAGGTACAAACTCAGTAGAGTTTGCATCAGGCATACCTGCTACATTACGTGCAAATTCTATTAAAGCAACTTGCATACCTAAACAAATGCCTAAATACGGAATATTATTTTCACGAGCATAGCGCACAGTTGCAATTTTGCCAGCTATACCACGGTAACCAAAACCTCCTGGTATAAGGATAGCATCAAGATTTTTTAATAAAGATACTCCTTTAGATTCAATATCTTCAGAATTAATCATTTGAATATTTACAGTTACACAATTTTTAAGACCGCCGTGTTTTAAAGCTTCTATTATAGATTTATAAGCATCAGGTAATTCTATGTATTTACCTACTATAACAATAGTCACCTCACCTTGGAGGTTTTCTTCTTCATAAATAACCTGTTGCCATTCTGATAAATTTGCTTCTGGACATTTTAAGCTAAATTTACTACAAATATAAGTATCTAAACCTTGAGATTTTAATAAAATTGGTATCTTATAAATAGAATTAACATCTTTAAGGGAAATGACTGCTTTTTTAGGAACATTACAAAATAATGCTATTTTTTCACGTTCATGTGCAGAAACTGTAAGATCTGAACGACAAATAAGTACGTCTGGTTGAATACCAATAGATAAAAGTTCTTTTACAGAGTGTTGTGTAGGTTTAGTTTTCATTTCTCCAGTAACAGCAATATACGGTACTAAAGTTAAATGTATATACATTGTATGTTCGTGACCTAATTCTATTGCCATTTGGCGAATAGCTTCTAGGAATGGTAATGATTCTATATCACCAACAGTACCACCAATTTCTACTAAAAATACATCATAACCTTTACCACCTGCAAGGATACGTTTCTTAATTGCATTGGTAATATGAGGAACAACTTGAACGGTAGCTCCGAGATAATCACCGCGGCGTTCTTTACGTAATACATCAGAATATATTCGACCAGTAGTAAAATTATTGCGATGTGACATTTTTGTTCGGATAAAACGCTCGTAATGACCTAAGTCCATATCAGTTTCTGCCCCATCTTCAGTAACAAAAACTTCTCCATGTTGTGTGGGACTGATAGTACCAGGATCAACGTTAATATAAGGATCTAATTTCATTATACTAACATTTAGACTACGAGCCTCTAGAATAGCTGCTAGAGATGCTGTTGCAATACCTTTACCTAGGGAGGATACCACCCCACCGGTTATAAAAATATAATTAGTTATCATGCTAAACCTGAAGATTAGTTATAAAAACGATAGAAGTACCAGCAAGAAGACGGTAATATACCTTAAGACTCTATTTTATGAACTATTAATTTTAAATAATATTTATGTTCTAAAATTTATTTATTGAATACGATATTGATAAATACTCATTTTTTATTCTATACATTAACTGATAGCTTCATATATAAATATCTCTAGGAGATTATTCTTACAATAAAAAATTGTTTTATAATAATCTCTATATATCAATATCTATATAAATTATATAATATACTTTATAAAAAAGTATTTTTTTATTTTTTATATCTAACATATTTTATTTTTCTCTGTCATTATTTTTAGGCACTGTAGACTACAATATTTATTGTATTTCTTAGAACAAGAAGAACATTGAATAAATAATAAATGACATTTATGGTTTAGACAGTTAACATGTGTATCACATGAAACACCACATTGATGGCAGTAAGATATTATTTCGTTAGTAATACGTTCTCCCATACGTTCATCAAAAACAAAATTTTTACCAATAAAATATATAGGCAATCCAAGAGTACGGGCATTACGTACATATTCGATAATGCCACCTGCTACGTGGTAAACATTGTTAAATCCTTTATATAACATATATGCACTGGCTTTTTCACAACGTATTCCTCCGGTACAGTACATAACAATTTTTTTATCTTTCTTATTTTTTAGCATTTCTACCATCATTGGTAGTTGATCACGAAATGTTTTGGATGGTATTGTTATAGCATTCATAAAATGTCCTATTTCATATTCGTAGTCATTACGGATATCAACAAATATAGCATTAGGATCATTGAGCATAACATTTACTTCTTTTGCTTGTAAGTATTGTCCTACATGAGCTAAATTAAAATTTGGGTCATTAATACCATCAGCTACAATACGGTCACGTATTTTAATACGTAATACCCAAAATGACTTCCCATTGTCATCTATTGCAACATTCATTCGTAAATTATTAAATTGTGGACAAGATTGATATAATGTTGTTTTCATTTTCTTGTAAAAGATAGTCGGTACTGAAATTTGTGCGTTTATACCTTCATGAGCAATATAAATACGCCCGAAAACTCTTAATTGATAAAAAGTTGCATATAATTTGTCGCGCAATTTTTGTTGATCATCAATATAACAATACTTATAAAATGAAACTGTAGTGCGTAATTCATTCGCAGACAACATACGTTTTTTAAGAATTTTATTTGATATGGTATTATGTAATACTAACATAAAATATATTATCTCCTTTATATAAAATAAATAAATATTTATTAAGTATATCCTAATAACTAATAAAATATTAGAATATCATAAGTAAATAATATGGATTATTAATTAATAAATATCTATATTTTGATAAAATCATATATACACTATTCTAAATTAAATAATAATTAATGTATTTTTAAAAATTATTCTATTTTATAAAAAATTGTAATGTTATTAAATTGATACATAATCTTAAGCATCATATATAATAAGATAAAAATTTAATATACTTTATAAGTATATCTCTTAAGTAATAATATTTAATAAAAATTATTTTATATACTTATTAATTTTATTAAAATTACTTGTTAACTAATAAAATTTTAAAAATATTATATATTTTATTATTTTTTATAGAAGAAAATTATTATATAATATACATATTTTAAATATATACTATATCAAGCACATAGTAATTAATTTTCATGTTGTTATAATCTTATTTTATAAAGTATATTTATAATATTTCATAATTACAATTACTTACTATATTTTTTATATAAAGATAAATCCTCACCATTAGTAATATAATAGTAATTATTTAAGTTATAATATTATATTATTAATATTTACAATATTTTTTGATGACAGATAGAATAGTTATTTATATTTTAGATATTAAATATAATATATTGGTTTTATATTATTTTTTATTATTAATATATAACATAAAATCATAAAAGTAGTATATAACTTATATTATATTTATGTAAATATAATAAAAGATAAATAAATTATATATTTACCTAAAATGAAACAAACAATTAAATATTAATTACTTATATCATATAAATACTATATCGTTTAAAAGATAATTATTATTTAATATATTAAATAATAACTTTAATAAATTATATAATTAATGTTTGTATTACCTATAATGTAATATTAAAATAAATAATAATTAATATATTTTTTATAATTTTAAATTTATAATTTATTACTTTAATATAATTATAATTGTTTATGATTGTAAAGATATTATTCAGTATTAACTAATAATTAGCTAATAAGTGATTATTATTATATAAGATATATAAAAATGTATATATTATTATTTATATATTTTAAATATAAAAAATTATACTTAGATGAATTACTATAGTTTTATAAGTTATTTATAAATTGGTAATACATTAAATAATGATAAAATATAAGTAATAATATTAATTAAACCGAAAAAAATAATAAATAAAATCATTATAGATCCACCTGGCACTTTATAAATAGTCGTAGAAAACCGTTTACGACTAGCACGTACCATCATTGCTGGCACAATAACAGTCCATATAGTGGCAGCTAACCCTGCAAATCCAATAGCATATAAAAAACTATTTGGAAATATTATAGCACCTAATGTCGGCGGTAAAAAGGTAATTAAGATTGCTTTTTTACGCCCATTGTCTGTATTATTTAATTTAAAATAGTCAGAAATAAAATCAAATAATCCCAATGAAACACCAAGAAAAGAGCTTGTTAAAGCCATGTAAGAAAAAGCTTTTAATAGTTTAGTTATAATAATGTTATGAGAAACTTTATTGACTTGCTTTAATAAACTACCAATATTTCCACCCTCAGCTATAATTTGTTGAAATGTTGTACGACTAATATTTCCTTGTATTACATATTGCCAAAAGATATAAATTATTAATGCAATCAAAGTACCAATAAGCAAACTAAGTGCCACTAATTGAGCATTTTTATTATAGTATCTTACTAGACCAGGAATATTACTATGATAACCAAATGATGTTAACAAATATGGTAGTGCAACTAATGTATACGGTAAATATTGTGCTTGAGTATCATTTGTATTAAATAGTATTAATGTATTTACGTTAATAAACATATCAACAGTAGATAATAAAAATGTAATAATCATACCACTAATAAGAATAGTGTTTAAAAGATCAACTATGTGTGTTAATCTCCAAATAATATAAGCAACTATTACAGCACAAGTTAAGCTTACAGTAGCTTGTTTAATATTTAAATAAGATTCTAAAGTATGAGTTATCATTGACTGACCTGCAGAAATAATATAAGCATAAGTCAGTATATAAAGTACGAATGTAATAGAAATATTATTTAATAAATTCCATTTCTTGCCCAGTAAATCATCTACCATAGTATGAAAACTAGCTCCTATTGGATAATTAATATTTACCTCTAAAATCATTAAACCAGATATATACATGCAGACCCAAGTATAAAGTAATAATACAATAGAACCAGTAAACCAAACACCTGCAGTTACTACAGGAATAGAAAACATTCCTGCTCCTAGAGTAGTTCCAGAAATAATCATTGCGCCACCAAATACTGAAGGACGTCTTATTGTTTTAGTCAATTACTTTTTCCTCATGTTATTATATATTATATATTAAGTTATTATAATTAATAATGAAGAGTATAAATTATTTATATATAATATTTTTATTAGTTATCTTCTTAAGAAAATTCTATTAAATTATTTTGACTAATATTATATATTTAAAAAATAATAAAGTAATGTTTAAAAAATTAATATTAATTTTGCAAAGTATATTTATTAAATAATTCTATTATAGATAAATAATACAAATGTATTATGGATAGCATGATATAATATTGTATATTATTAAAGTCTATTAATTATTTATAGTTATATACTATATAGTATTTAATATGGTAGTACATATAAATATTTTATTTAGGTAATAACAAGAAAAATATAGGTATTATAATATTCTTAATTATTAGTATGTTTGTAATTATAATAATCATATATATAATATATATTTTATTAAATGATTAATATGCTAAATATTATATATTATTAATTATTAGTATTAAAATAATAAATAATTATATTTATGTATTTTATTCTATTTAAGAAGAGTAATTTTTTAAACATTTTTTCTCTAGTTAATTATAAATTTTAAAGTAATTTATAGTAAAATTCTAATATTAATGTTTTTATACAAATAAAAAAATAAATATTTTTTAAATGTTATTATTAAAATAATAAATCTTTAAACTATTAAATTAATATAATTATATAATAACAAGAGAAATATATTATATCGAATAGCACAAAAGCATATGCAATATATATTTTACTTAACTGTAATTATTCTAGTATTGTATAATAAAAATATTATATGTAGTATCTATTTTTTAAATAATAATAATTAATATTTATATAACTAAATTAGTTATTTTTTAAAAAATATTTATGTTATCTGTTGTACAATATTGATTATTTATATATAACAAATATATAAATAATTATATTTAGTAGACTTTTTCTAAAAAATAATATATATACCATATATTTACTAAATATATTTGATAACAATTATATATTTATATATAGTTCTTAACTATCTTTCATATATTTTGTTTTAAATACGTAATAAATTTCTATAAAAATTTAAATTTATACTTTTAACTATTGTTTTTGATATATATCATAATATAATTGATTATTATAAAATAAAAATATAATTTAGATATTTCAGTTAAAATATTTTATACATATTCTAAATATGTACAAATATTGATATTGATCATAAATCTATAAAATAGATAGATCATATTAATCACTAAAGATATAATATTATATATTAAGAATTACTAATTATGAAATATCAATTATAATTACAGAAAATGTTATTTACTATAATTAATAAATCACTTTTAATATTATAAGACTATACCAATATATACTTGTTAATACAACTATAATAATTTATTTAAATTATATTATTTAAATAAATTATATTTAATGTATTAAGCCTATATTACGTAAAAGTTTTGATACACATACAATGATATGCTATATATTAATTATATAGTAGAATAATTTTATTGTATATTATTGCATAAATGTATTTATTATTAATAATAGTTGCAGAATATCAGAGATATGACAGATTTATATATTATAGGTTATACGATTATAAGTTATTATATATTTTTATAATCTAGTAAGTATTTCGACTTAACATGAATACATTAATATTTTGTTACTATTTTAGTAAAAATTTATGTTGCTAATATATTATATAATACTCTATATCTTGATTAATTAATCAATTATTTTTTCAAAATATAATCCATGTAAAAGATCTGCATAATAAATCTATATTATTTATAGTAATTCTTGCAAAATTTACTGTATAAATGCTAAATTCATCCCTTAGATAAATAATTTATTTTTTTTGTTAAAGTGCTTAATAAAAACAATCTTTATGATTAATTATAAAACTAAAATCTTTTTACCCTTAATTTCATAAAGTATACACCAATAGTTGACGCATAGAATTTAACTCTTGTTGTATAATACGTAATTCTTTATCACTAAGAATCGTAGTTACTACAGTTCAACTATGTACTAAAGAATTAAAATAATTTATATGAATAGCTTATTATATATTACTAAATGCAGTATTTGCAATATTACTATTTATTTCTACTAATGTAGAAGATCCTACACGTTTATTATATAAACTAAAATTTTTAAAATAAAAGTTTGCAATAAGTATTATTTTTTACTGCAAATATTTATATGTTGTTATATCTTCTTTTAAATTATTAGCTTAAATCTCTGATAGGTAAAATCAAATAACTGTAATAATCCTTTAGATACTGACATATCTGCTATCATTTCTCATACTTTTAAAGTAAGCTTAATACAAGTAAGATTATGACAACAACTATGAAATAAAACTACATCATCATGTTTAACTTGTTTTAAAATTCGCTGTAAATCTATAAAGATAATTAGATTATTTGTAGTATTATAGTAATTATATTTACACATCTTAAATCCTACAGAGTTAAATATATTTTTTATGATTTGACAAAGCTAGAATTGCTAAGCTAAATAGGATGAACTGGAATTTGATTAACAATAAAATCAGCAGATACTCTAAGGGCACTAGTACTACCTAAAATTTAGGCAGTATGCACGTATTTATCCTGAATAATAGAACTATTTTTATCAAAAAATAATTCTAGTGTATAGATAATAAAATAAGTATATCATTACTTATTAAATACTTTTTGTTATTTTTTCTGAAATATACTGCTTATCTTTTTAAGATTAGCTAATACTGGTATTTTACCAGTTTAATCTTTATATGCACTAATACCTAAGTGTATCTTATTAAAATAAGCATCTTCTATAAGATAAATTAGCCAGATCTAAAATTATATCTTCTAGTGTGGATTTAATCCTTTCAAATATATTAGTACTTCCCATACTATCTATCGATATAGATATCTATATAAATATTTTATTATTACTAGTTATAGACTCTTTTCTTTATATGCTATCGTAATAAAAAAGAAGTAATTTATTAATTATTAAGTCATAAATAAAAATAAATATTAATAATTATTAAAGATATAGTCAAGAAAAATATAAAATCTTATTTTTTTATATAATAATATATCATACTAGTAATTGATATTTAAAGTAGTATCATGTTACATAACAGAAGGCAGAACCGAAGTTCTGCCTTATTTTTCTGTTAAGACTTTTTACTCAATGTCGTGATATATTAAAATCTATATACTAGACCTACTGCTACAACATCGTCAATATTGATGTTGTTATTTTGTGTAAAGTTATTTTTATGTAGTAAATTAATCTTATAATCTACATAAGTAGATATATTTTTCTTAAAGTCGTAAGTTGCGCCTACATCAACGTATTTAACTAAATCATTGTAATTTTGAGTATGACTATTTTTTTGTTCCTTACCTTTAGATTGCACGTAAGATAAAGATGGACGTAAACCAAAATCTAATTGATATTGTGCAACAATTTCTAAGTTTTGTGTTTTCTCTGAAATATTATCATGATACGGAGTCATATTATGAGTTTCTGCATATGTAGTTGCTAAATATACGTTATTGGCATTGTATTTCATACCAGCAGTCCATGCATCAGCTTTATGACCACCAGCTATATTACTATTAGATACTGTACCACGATTAATTTGCTCTGCAGTACGATCAGAGGATGCATAAGCTGCACCAGCACTTATACCTTCACCAAAGTTATAAGTGGTTGCAAGACCCCAACCACTACCGTTTTGGTTTTGTATGGTACGCGAGTTTTTCGCATTACTATTATTTTCCCATTTGTTTGCATTTTTATTAAAGGTATTATGGCCATCATTTTTTACTTGGTACTGTACTGCAAAATTCCAACCATCAACCAAGTTAAAAAAGTTTTTGTTACGATAAGTGGCTACTCCATCAGCAGTTCCAGTCATATAATTATCAGTTATAGTATAAGTATTACCACTAAATTCTGGTAGTACATCAGTCCATGATTCTATATCACGTAGTATTCCATGATTACGACCATAATCTAGAGAGCCAACATCACCAAATTTTAAACCAGCAAAACTTAGACAAGTAGCTTTTTTAGAAGAACTATCACTTTGAGTGTTGCTAACATTTAACTGATATTCCCATTGACCGTAACCAGATAATTGTTCAGAAATCTGTGTTTCACCTTTAACACCAAAACGTGCATAAGACTGATCACCATCAATAAGTTTCGAATCAGAAAAATAATGCAGACCATCTACTTTTCCATAAAGATCAAGTTTTTTGCCGTCTTTATTATAAATTTCAGCAGCATTTGCTGCACCAGCTGCTAATAAAGCTGGAACTACTACTGCAAGAATATCGCGTTTCATTTGTTTATCCTCTAAAGGAGTTATTTTTGACATCTGATACTATCTACATTAATTTTGTGCGGAATTGTTATATCACTCACATAACCAAAAGGAAAATAATATGATGCCTTCCTGTATCTGTATTACAATATTCCATTCACTAGACTGATGATCTACATTGAAAATCATACAAAAGTATAATTCAAATAACTAAATAAAAGCATATATTTCATATTGTAAATTTTATACTGTATTGCAAATCTTTAGTGTATCAAAGATCAGTCTTTGTATTATTTGTCTTTTGCAATTCACAATGCGACATTGTATTTCATGAATTAACTTACATGCTTAATTTTCGTGGAGTTCGTGGGAATGGAATTACATCACGAACATTTTGTATACCAGTAACATAAGCTATTAAACGTTCAAAACCAAGACCAAAGCCAGCATGCGGAACAGTGCCATAACGACGCAAGTCACAATACCACGAATAATTTTGTTTATTTAGACCCATTTCTTCTAAACGCTTATCCAAAATATTTAATCGTTCTTCACGTTGAGAACCACCAATTATTTCACCAATTCCTGGAGCTAATATATCTATTGCTGCTACAGTTTTACCATCTTGATTCATTCGCATATAAAAAGGTTTGATCTCTTTTGGATAGTTTATTACCACTACTGGTGTTTTAAAATGCTTTTCAGTTAAATATCTTTCGTGTTCAGAAGAAAGATCTACACCCCAGAAAACAGGATTTTTAAAGTTCATACCACAGTTAAGTAAAATATTAATTGCTTCAGTATAATCTATTTCAGTAAAATTAGAGATTAAAATTTTTTTTAGTCGATTGATAGCATCCTTATTGATATGTTGTGCAAAAAAATTCATATCATCAGCACGTTCAGTAAGTACTGTTTGAAAAACATATTTTAACATGTCTTCAGCAATATTTGCGATATCGCTAATATTCGCGAATGCAACTTCAGGTTCAATCATCCAAAATTCAGATAAATGACGACTAGTATTGGAATTTTCAGCACGAAAAGTAGGGCCAAAGGTATACACTTTAGATAACGCACAAGCGTATGCTTCATTGTTTAGTTGACCTGAGACAGTTAAAAATGCTTCACGACCAAAAAAATCTTTACTAAAATCTACTCTTCCTTCATTAGTATATGATAGATCTTCCATGTTTAGTGTAGACACTCGAAACATTTCACCTGCACCTTCAGCATCATAAGCTGTAATAAGTGGAGTAGTAATCCATAAATAGCCATTTTGATGAAAATAGCAATGAATTGCCTGCGCTAGTGTATGACGAATACGCATTATAGCACCAATTATATTGGTACGTGGACGTAAATGCGCTACTTCTCGAAGAGATTCTATGTTATGATGTTTTGCTGCTATTGGATAAGTTGCAGGATCTTTGACCCAGCCTATAATTTTTACTTTTGTTGTTTGTAGTTCAAATTTTTGTTTTTTACCTGGAGATAACATAATTTTTCCAGTAACTTCAAGAGAACAACCAGCAGTCAAGTGTAAGATATCATTCTTATAATTTAATAAAGAATTATCCACTACCATTTGTAATGAATTAAAACAAGAGCCGTCATAAACTGAGAGAAAGGATATACCAATTTTAGAATCTCTCCGAGTGCGTAACCACCCTCGTACAATAACTTCAGTATTAATTGCTATAAGACCTTGCAATATTTCTACTACAGTTACTATAGTCATAATATTTTCTCTTTAATATTCAACTAAAATAATAAATATATTATACACTATCTAAAAATACAGGAATATCATTATATTATTTATTAAATTAATACATACAAAATAAAATGTAATAAATTATAATATTTTTATTAATTGTTTAAATTTTTATAAAAAATATATAATTTAGTTAGTTATTTTATTAAAATTTTATCATTCCTATTATAAATATATACTTTAATATAATGAAATAAAGTAACATCAAAAATATTTAATATTTTCTTTTATAGAAATAATTAAATATAAATATATAATTTATTTCGTAATATACTAAGCAATATAAAAATATTTTTAATATTATATTTAATAATGTTAATTATTAGCTAAGATTAGTCCTCTATTTTAGTATAAATATACTAACTTTATTTTGATTATTGTAAGTTAGTATTTTGTATGAAATTAAGTTTTTTTATTGTTGCGTCTTAAGCAATTTATACTTATGTAATTATAAATATAGTGTATTCCATAAAATATTCATCTATTAAAAATATAAAGCATAATAAGTAAATTATAGAGGTCATATTTTATTAATACTAAAATACATTATGCACTTTTTTGAAAGTATTTATTGTATAAATTTATTTATTATTATTAAATAATATATTTATAATATTATTAGCTAATCTTTTAATATTAAGAGACAGTATATCTAAATATACAATATTTTATTAAATTGCATTATAATATAATTATATTTAATTTTTTAATTATTGTAAATCATTAAACTATAAAAATTTATTAATTAATAAAAAATATATAATAAGTAATATTTAAATAGCAAGTATTTAAATATAAGCAACATTAGTATATTATGCAATATATTTATACAAAAATTATTTAAAAATATTTTAAATATAATCAAATATTATGTATTTATTAATTATTATCTCTAATCTTTTGGTATATCATGAGTAAAAATATTAATTATTATATATAATGTACATGGTATATCATATTTTTAACAAAAAGTATAATTTTAATTTATTATTATTCAATAATATAAAATATTTTTTATTTATAAGACAATCACATACATCTTTTATCAATTTAAGAATTATCAATAATGTAATATGTATCATTATATTGATGTATCTATATTAGGTTAACTTAAATATTTATATATTCAATACTATTGTAAGCAGTTAATTGTTTGGAGTAGTTTACTAAATTTTACTGACATTGTTTAATATTCAGTATTTATAAAATAAATGATTTTAATAAAGTTTATATTATAAATATAATTTATTTTTTATATTATCTATAATGATTATAATAAAAAAAATTAGATTATTATAACAAACATAATTACAAGCGAAATTCTTCACCAAGATATACCTTTTTAACTTGATCATGATCTAATATTTCAGATGGAGTACCATGAGCGATTAAATTTCCTTGGCTAACAATGTACGCACACTTACAAATATCTAACGTATCTCGTACATTATGATCTGTAATCAAGATACCTAAACCACGATTGCGTAAATGTTCAATAATTTTTTTAATATCGATTACTGAAATAGGATCAACACCTGCAAATGGCTCATCCATTAAGATAAACTTAGGGTTTGCGGCTAGAGCACGGGCAATCTCAACACGGCGACGTTCACCACCAGATAATGCATAACCAAGATTATTGCGCAAATGGGAAATATGGAATTCTTCCATTAGTTCTTCAGCATGATGATTACGTTGCTTTTTATGAATGAGGTCATGACGAATCTCTAATACAGCCATAAGATTATTATATACACTTAAGCGACGAAAAATAGAAGATTCTTGTGGTAAGTATCCTATCCCACGATGTGCACGAGCATATAGTGGCAGTAAACTAATATCTTCATTATCAATTTTTATATATCCATAGTCACGTGATATAATACCAACAACCATATAAAAAGTAGTAGTTTTACCCGCTCCATTTGGCCCCAATAAACCAACAATCTCACCAGAATGAACTATTAGGCTAACATTTTTGACTACGTGCCGACCTTTATAAGTTTTAGCTAAATTCTTAGCAATTAACGTTGCCATAACTTATTATTTACTCTTTGTTTGTCAAGAAGGCATATGCAAAGTTTTATTTTATGTTATTACTTTAGTAAGTTTGCATTACTTTATCGTTGCATAGGAGTATCTATATTTGTCTTTTTATCTTTCCATTTATCTGGAAATAAAACTGTTGTTACATGTTTACCTTTATCGCTAAAAGCTTCCATATATTGCTGTTTAAACATATAAGTAATTGTATCTCCTTTAATGCTACTATCAGTTTGTTTTAAAAGGGCATGACCTTTAATAGTAATAAAATCTTTTTCTAGTTCATAACGTAATGTATTGCCATAACAATTAATTGGTTTACCATTATCTTGCATTTGATAGAAAATAACTGGATTACCATAACCTTCAATTATTTCTCTATTTTTTTTACCATAAGGACGTATCACTATAATTTTATCTGCATGAATCTCAATCGTTCCTTGTCTTACTAGAACGTTACCAGTAAATATTACGGAATTACTTTGTATATTTAAAAATTGTTGAGCCGAATCAATATGGATAGGTTGTTCTGTATCTTTAAGTAGAGCTAAAACTAAAATATTTTTACTAAAAAATAAACTAACCAATATCATTAGTCTAAGCATTTTTTGATTTATTTTGAATGTCATAATAGGTTTGAACCTTATTCATTAACTGTGCAGTTTTATTCTGCATATTGCCGTACATTTTTAGACCATAAGAAGTAAAGTGTAATCCATAAAGATTTACTTTATTATTAGAACTAAATTCTTGAGTTAATAAGTTTACCTGTGCATTATCGGTAGTAATTTTTTTTAATTGAGAGATCATTATTAAACTATTTATTTCTACACTTCCGTAAAGATAAAGCATATTATTATTAATTATTTTTGCCTTATTTGCTCGTACAGACCAAGTAGGCTTTATATTTTGATCATATGTAATGAGCATTGGAGATATAAAACAACTTGTTTTAGTGTTTTTATAATACTTAACATTTTCTGCTATTAGTTTATAACTTAATTTACCTTTAGAATCGTAAACCATAGTTATAGTATGTTGACTACAATATGTTGGTTCTGTCTTTTTTACTGTAATTTGAGTGATATTACAATTTTTATTTGTTACGTTCCAAACAATTAATATTAATGCTATTACTATTAACAATAGGATAATCAATATTTTTATTTTACTCATATTAATATACCTTTGTATAAATATAGTATTTTTATCAATGTATAATAAAAGTATAATTTTAATAAACAAAAGGATACTAATATACATGTATAATTTTTATTATACTATAATTGATAAAGGTGCGTATATATTGCAATACAATATCTTAATATACTGTACTATAACTTACTATAATATAAAATATTATTTGTGTACCTAATATAATATTTTATAGTTTAATATTAGTTAGTAAATGATTTATAATAAATACATTAGAGATATATGATATGTCTTTTTATTGTTAGTTTTTACTATACTTTGATTATTAATTATAATATATAATTACATAATTTTTTATAAAATACATAATAGTTATTTCTTGTACGTTAATTTTTTAATTATGTACTATGTATTCTTATTATTAATGTGATTGGCTATGTGATTTATAGTTTTAAATAAATAAAAATATTTTAATAAAAATTAATAGATTTAATATCTTATCTCTTTAAAAATTAATTATTAGACTACACCGGCACGTAACATGTCATGCATATGAATTACGCCAAGTAATTCATCTCTATCAGCAACTAAAAGTGCGGTGATATGATGAGATTGCATAATACTTAATGCATTGACTGCCAAGTCATACGGACGAACACGAATACCTCCGTATGTCATAACATCGGAAATTTTAGCATTATTCAAATCAATGCCTAAATCAAAAATGCGGCGAAGATCTCCATCAGTAAATATACCTTCTATTTTCATTGAATCATCACAGATTACAGTTAATCCTAGTTTTTTATGAGTTATCTCTAGAAGAGCATCACGTAATGAAGCATTATAGCTAACACGAGGTATCTCGTTATCAGTATGCATAATATCTTTAACATGTAACAATAGTTTTCGACCTAATGCCCCACCAGGATGTGAAAGAGCAAAGTCATCGGCAGTAAAACCACGAGCCTTTAGTAATGCAACTGCTAGAGCATCACCCATTGCTAATATTGCTGTAGTGCTTGCTGTAGGTGCTAATCCTAAAGGACATGCTTCATGCGATACTTTAACACATAAATGAATATCAGTGGCTTTACCCATAGAACTATTTGGTTGATTTGTTATACATATAAGCTGTACTGTTTTACGTTTAAGTACAGGAATAAGTTTTTTAATCTCATCAGATTCTCCAGAATTAGAAATTGCTAATACAATATCATGTGAAGTAATCATGCCTAAATCACCATGACTTGCTTCATTGGGATGAACAAAGAATGAAGGGGTTCCTGTACTAGCAAATGTTGCAGCAATTTTACGACCAATATGACCTGATTTTCCTACTCCCATAACTATTACTTTACCCATGCAATTTAAAATAGCTTCACAAGATTTAGTAAAGTCTTCATTAATATATTGATCTAACTCTGCTAATCCTTCTCGTTCAGTCTGAATAACTTGCTTACCTATAAGCTGAAAGTCAAATTTTGGTTGTAAATCTAAATATGACATGTTTTCTCACTTTATTCGGCGAATTCATAAACTATGTATTTAGTTTAAATATACTTAATTTTATAATTTATTGAATAATATTCATATGAACTAATACATGAATATAGTTAGGTAAATTTATTTTTTTATACAAATAAACCTAAGTTACGGTGTATCTAAAATTATAAATATGTTATTTTGATTGTTGTATTATTTATATTCAAAATAATATATATTAATGTTAATAGTAATTATAATTATTAGTATTTAAGATTAGATTCCATAAAATATATTATACTTCTTATTCAACTTAATAAGAAATAAATTACTAATAATATTATTTATTTTACACTTATAAGAATAGTATTCTTATAAGTTTTATTTTAGTGAAGTATATAATTGATTATTAAAAATAATAATTGTATAAAAATGTATAAAATTTTAATAAAAGATATCTTATTTAATAAAACAGTTATTAAATAAGACATAATGTATTACAATCTGTAAGATTAACTTTTTATATACTATGTAATAATATATTAAATAAAAAAATTATAATAATCATTATATAAAATATATATTAAATATAACTAAATAATTTTATGAGATACAATAACTTAGTTATTACAATTTAATACGTATGAATATAATTATTATTATATACTATATTTATTAAAGATTTTAATACTTATAGTAAATTATTTATTTTGTTATTGTAATATTACATAATACTAAAATTTTTTATATAAAATATTGCTAGGTTAGTAATAACATTATTTTATCATTTCTTTTTCAATTAATTGAATTAATATATGTATCGTTTTCATATGAATTTCTTGAATACGATCTCCATAACCAGTATGTTGTACACATATTTCAATATCTGCAGTTCCTGCTATTTTCCCGCCGTCGTTGCCTGTTAATATAATAACTTTCATATTTTTAACACGCGCCATGTTAATTGCTTTAATTATGTTGCGAGAGTTGCCTGAAGTTGAAATACCTAACAGTATATCTCCTTTACAACCTATAGCTTGAATATAGCGAGAGAATACGTTATCATATCCAAAATCATTGCTAACACATGATAAATAACTTGGATCGGAAATAGCAATAGCTGCATATCCAGAGCGATTTGCACGATAACGACCAGTTAATTCTTCAGCAAAGTGCATGGCGTCGCAATGTGAACCACCGTTACCACATGATAGTACTTTTCCACCTGATTTAAAAGAATCTGCCAGTAAAACAGCAGCGCACTGTATAGCGTAGATATTATTATCATCTCTAATAAAATTTTGTAATTTTATTGCTGCTTCGTTAAGCTCATGAAGAATAAGTTCTCGATACATAGTGCAAATCCTTTTATTATATAAATTTTCTTAAAAATATTGTAAGCATGACAGCTAACTAATCAATTTAATGAAATAATTATTTAATAGATATTATTTATTATTAACTCATGATACTTATATAATGATAGTCATCATTTTTTATGATTATATTAAAATATATTAATTTTAAAGATTTTTATATCTTTAAATATATTTATTTAAAGATTTATCTATTAAATAAGTATGTTTATATTAAAAGAGCAATTATTGCTTAATAATATGATTGTTTGTTATATGATATATAATATAGCTATTTTAGCAATTAGTATATTATTAATAATATCTAATTTTCTTGTTAAGATTAAAATACTTTTTGTATCAAAAGAAAATTTACTAAAATAAAATATAATTTTTAAAAAAAATTAGAAGATCATATCATAATAATGTGTGATATAAATTGCACAAAAAATACTTAGTAAATATTTAACATAATTTTCTTATTATATGATAAGCATGCAAAATATACACATAAATAAAAGAAATTTATTGTTGTTTGATTAATATTATTTAGATAAAATTTTTATATATAAAATATATAGAAGAGTGATAAACTAATTGATTAATATAAATAATATTTGATTGTTTAACATATTTACTACGCATATAAACACATTATTATTGCCTAAGATAATTTAATATTATACTAATTTAAGTAAAACATTGTTATATATAAATAATAATAAAAATATAAAAAATATAATTATAATACATTAACAATTAGTTAATAATTTTAGCATTCTTTCTTGTCTATAATATTATATAATTACTATAAAGTATATGCAGATTAATATAATAGCATTAATTATGAAGATAGCATAAATAATGTTATTAGACGTGTGATACAGCAGAATATAATTATATATGAAAAATAAAATATTTTTATTTAATGAATCAAATGTAAGATTAAACAATAGTTATCTACTTAATTTGTGCTATTAATTAAGAAAATTAATAACTTAGTATAATCTTATTCATGTATATGAATATATTAGTATATCTATAATTATATTATAATACCAGTATAATCAAAATGACTACATTAAGTAATTATTAACTATTAATAAGTATTTTTGGTACAACTGTAATACATCTTCTTCTTAAGAAGATCAGTAATAATTATATCTTATATACTATATAAATTAAGTACTCTCTAATATTTAACTAAATAATATAAAATATTTTTTAATAAATTTGACGAATTGTTTGAATAATATTTGTAGTAGAATAACCATTTTTAAAATTTAGTATACGCACTTCACCACCAGCTGCGATAACTTCTTTACTACCAACAATATCTTCTAATTTATAGTCACCTCCTTTAACTAATAAATCAGGTAAAATTTCAGCAATAATAGATTGTGGCGTATCTTCTTCAAAAGATATAACACAGTCTACAGATTTCAATGCAGCTAGCATATTCATACGTTGTGCTAAAGTATTTACTGGTCGTCCTTTTCCTTTAAGACGTCTAGTTGAATTATCACTATTTACTGCTACTATTAGGCAATCACCTAGTTTACGTGCGTTAGATAGATAAGATATATGACCAACATGTAAAATATCAAACACACCATTAGTCATTACTATTCTTGCACCAATATTACGTGCATTAGAAACAAATATTTTTAATTCATTTTTGTTCATTATACCACATGGATTTTCGCTGTGTTTATCAATAATATTACTTAGCTCTTTTTTAGATACTGTAGAAGTACCTAGTTTACCTATAACTATACTGGCTCCGGAATTAGCTAATAAACAAGCTTCTTCTAAAGAAATACCAGCAGCAATGCAAGTTGCTAGTATGGCTATCACAGTATCTCCAGCACCAGTAACATCATATATTTCTCGTGCTTGAGTTGGCATATGTAATGGAGGTTTCTGATGCTGTAATAAAGTCATTCCATGTTCAGAACGAGTTATTAATAATGCCATTATTTCAAATGTATGCATAAGCTCTAAACCACGTGAAACCAATTCTTGATCATTATTACATTGACCAACAATAGCTTCAAATTCAGATAGATTAGGTGTTAGTAGAGTAGCACCACGATAATGTTCACAATTTATATTTTTTGGATCAATTAATACTGGAACATTTTCTTTACGTGCTAATTGAATAATATTTTTAATGGAATGTAATGCACCTTTAGCGTAATCCGATAAAATTAAAGCTCCTAATCCTGGCAGGATACGCTGAATTTTTTCTAAGATTGGTGTATGATTAATATCGTTAAAATTTTTTTCAAAATCGATACGTATTAATTGTTGGTTACGTGATAAAATACGTAGTTTCTTAATTGTTGGATGTGTTGATACGGAAAGAAAGTCGTATTTAACATTCATTGAACTTAATTTGGATTTTAGTTTTTGAGCTGTATTATCTATTCCTACTACACCTATTAAATGAACATTGGCACCAAGGGATGCAATATTCATGGCAACATTAGCAGCTCCTCCAGGACGATCTTCAATGGTACAGACTGTTACAATAGGTACTGGTGCTTCTGGTGAAATATAATTGGTATGTCCATACCAATATTGATCTAACATTACGTCACCAACAACCAAAACGTTAGCTTGATAGAAATTAGGTAGAGTTGTTTTCATTCTCAGACTCCAAATAGACTAAGATTAGATAATATTATCACAAAAAATATTATTTCTATTACAATAGAATGCTTAATTCATGAATTGAGGTTATGTTTTTCTATTATGATTAATCATTATGTTTATTCAAAGTTTAAAAGTACATTACTACATCCAAGATATTGGTTAACCTGGTTAGGTTTAATTATATTATATGTTCTAGTGCTCTTGCCTTATCCTATATTATTTAAATTAGGAATATGGTCAGGTAGAATTGCAATGCCATTCATGAAATATAGAGTACAAATTGCTTTACGTAATTTAGAGTTATGCTTTCCTGAAATGTCTTTTTCTGAACGTAAAGAAAAAATTACTAGAAATTTTGAATCTGTAGGAATGGGACTCATTGAAACTGGTATGGCTTGGTTTTGGCCTACATGGCGTATACACCGCTGGTGTAATGTTAAAGGATTAGAACATATTATTAAAGCCCAACAAGAAGCACATGGTATCCTATTAATAGGATTGCATTTTTTAACATTAGAATTAGGTGCACGTATTTTTGGTATTCATAACCCAGGTGTTGGCGTTTATCGTCCTCATAATAATAAAGTTATTGACTGGATACAAACATGGGGGCGCTTACGTTCTAATAAATATATGTTGGATCGTAAAAATATTAAGGGTATGATTCGCGCATTAAAAGAGTGTGAAATTGTTTGGTATGCTCCAGATCACGATTATGGACCACGTAGTAGTGTTTTTGTTCCTTTATTTGCTGTAGAACAAGCAGCTACTACTATTGGCACTTATATTTTAGCGCGCATGAGTAAACCAGTAATGATTCCATTTAATACAATCAGAGCAAAAGATGGTAGTGGTTATACTATGATTATTCAGCCCTGTTTAGAACATTTTCCGTTAGAAAATAAAATAGCAGCAGCTGCTGCTATGAATAAAGTAGTTGAACAAGAAATTTTACGGTCTTCGGATCAATATATGTGGATACATCGTCGTTTTAAAACTCGTCCAAAAAACATGCCTTCTCTTTATTAAAATCATGATATTTTATTTAAAGTTATTTTAAAAATAAAACTATATATATTAAATAATTAATAATATTAAAATTTTTATAAAAGTTAACTTATTTGTTAAATAAAAAATGCAATTTTTAATTATTGTTAGAATAATTAATTATTATCATATCTTAATACTTAACACAATTATAACTTTTAAGTAATCAAGATGATTTAATTACTTAGTATTAGTAAAAGAATAGTTCTATTTATTATAGAATTTATAGTAAATGTTTATATAGAAATTTAATATATAAAGCTGCATTTTATGCTATTTTATTAATATATCAACTATTAATTGTTCATACACTAAGCATGTTATATTATAAGTTATTAATATGATATTATTACTATTCAATCAATATAACCAAAATAGTATTATTATAATAATACATTATCCTTAGTATAAGGATATTCCTGACTAAGATTCATTAAAGTAATATAAATTAATAAAAGATTATTATCTTAATCGTAACTTTAGTATTAGATACAAAATCTTATAATTTATATATACAACATACATTATTTATTATAATTACTGTGATTTAACTATTGCAACAGAATGTTATTGTTGTATCAATAATTTATTAAGAGATATATGTTAATGGTATTATTTAATCAATTTCTTTAATAAATTAAATTTATTACAGTAACACAGAGTATAACTATCTTAATAATTGTTTCTATTTAAAAAAACTTTCTTGACTGGATATATAATTTTATATTTTTATTATTAGTAAATAAATTTTAGCAATACATATAATTCTTTAAATATCAGTATTACTAATTTTGATATAATATAGTTATACTTCCTATTATTAGTAAATAATTTTATTACTATAGATATTTTGTGGTAACATTTAACATGGTAGTATTATAGTAATGTAGAAAATTAATAATTTTAAAAAAATTTAATACTGATGTAAATATTTTTCATTTGAATCTTATATGTTTTGGCTCATCTCATCGTTTTTATATTAAATACAATGAATGTTTATGAAAACTTTAAAACATATTTTTTACCATTAAGTAAAACTTAGTAATTATAATGTTTCTAGAAAGCTAAATTTTAAACTTATATAAACGTAAAAAATAAATTATTTTAAGATTATAAACAAATTTTTTAATTATTTGCTAATAATTAACGTTCAACACTAATAGTATGGTGTAATGGAATATCTTAATTAACTTGGTAGTAATGGTCTATTAACTTATTATATTATAATCAATGTTTGCTTGTGTGATTGTAACAGTAAATTTGTTACCACTGATTAAAATAACTACATAATTACGGCAAATAAATTGTATGAAGTTAAAAAGCAATTACTCATTATCGTATATTCAGTATGAATCTGAAGATATATTATTCTTTTTTATAAGAAAATTAATTTACCTATTTATAAATAGGCACCTATTTAATATATACTGTTTTTAAATATAAAGTCCTTAACTAAGAGTAATCAGTTAGTAAAGTAAAATATTAAACTACTTGCTAAATTATTTTATATTCTAGGTACAATCTATTTACTAAATGAACAATTTATGTAGCATTTTAGTAAATATTTTTAATCTTATTTTTAATAAAGAGTAAGCTAATATCTCATTTATTTTTATATCTTTAAAATAATATATATTATTAATATAATGTTTTTACATAAATAACATCCATTTTTATATTAGTTATATAACATCTTAATAATCATAACTAATTATTTTTAATAAAAATATACTAAAATATTTATTCTTATAAATATAAAATAGTTTAGTTAAAAATATTCTTTAATAATAAATAATTTATAAAATAGTTTTTTCTTTATCCTTATTAAAATCTATATGAATATCTATTAAGTAATTTATGAATATTTACGCTGTTATTTCCAGGACATAGCTTGATATATGCAAAATATAGTTAGCAACAATATATAAAAACATTTTATATGTAATAAAATATTTCGTTGTTAATTTATATTATTTTAATTATATTGAGTACTAGATAAAATTTTAAAAAAATTTGCATATTACTAAAGTTATATATGTAGTATATTTTATTATTTAATAAAAATATATTTACATGAGTTATACAAATTTAAAAATTAATATTATTATATTGATATATAACAAATTAGTTAACATTTTTAGTGCATAATTATTTATCTAACTAACAATAAATGTAATATAAATGAGTCACAGTATTATTAATATAAATAAATCTTGATAACGTAGTAGATCTTATATATTATGGATACTTAGCTAATTAAATATTAATGAATAATAAACATCTATCTATACTAGATAGATGTTTATTTAAAGACAATAATAGTCAATTCTAATAATAATTAGAATAATCAAGAAATTTAATAAAATACACTACAATATATTTTGTATTATTTTTATTAATCAAATATTTAATAGATAAATATTCTGATATAATAGAGAATTAATTATGATTATTTTAATACCTACTAGTAATTATTTATTATACAATTTATTATATCTGCTATTGTTAATGACTATTATCAATGATTTTTACATAAGCTTTAGCACGTTCTTCTTGCATCCAACTTGGTATTTCTTCATTAAATTTATGATTAAATAACACACGATATGCAAGATTCTTTGTAGTATTTTCAGTATCATTAATTTGACGAGTATCTAATAGTTGAATTAAATGCCATCCAGATGCAGGAGAATAAATAGGTGCGCTTATTTCTCCTTTCTTAAGATGTATTACAGTATTACAAAAAGATGGATTATATATAGTCGGTACAGCCCATCCTAAATTTCCTCCCTTTAATGCTGAAATATAATCCTGTGATATTGTTCGTGCAGCTTGATCAAAAGTCATTTTTTTATTTTTAATTTGGCTCCTAATTTCTTCCAGTTTGATATAAGCCTGATTATTAGTCATTACTGGTGATGAACGTAATAAAATATGACGAACATTAACTTCGGTAATATATGTATTTTTCTGATTATTATGAATGTCATTAACTTGTAATACATGTAAACCAGAATTTGAGCTAATAGGGCCAATAACATCACCTTTATGAAGGGTATGCAATTCATTGAAAAATAGTGATGGTAAATCTTCAATATTTTTCCATCCTAACTGATATCTTGTCATAACATGAGATATTGCTGAATTATGAATTAGTAATTTATCAAAATTAGCACCTTTTTTTAATTGATTAATTAACCAAATAGCATATTTTTCAGTATTATTTAATTGCTGATTAACTGGTGGAATAGAATTTGGTATAAAAATATGACTAATATTAAAAGCAGTATTAATACCATACTGTTGTATATTTATGAGTTTTACTAAAGATTCTATTTCTTGCGGAAGTATTTTAATACGACTACGAACTTCGTTATTACAGACTGTAGCAATCAACATTTCTTTACGTATTTGATCACGATATGCTGTATAGTTGATTTTATTAGCAGATAAACTATTATACATATTATTCATAGATATATTATTTTGTTGAATAATATTATGAATAGTTTTATCAACATCATAATCAGTAATAGCAATATTATGTTTTTTTGCTATTTGTAACTGAATGTTTTCCATAATTAAATGCTCTATTACTTTATGTTGTAATAATATATCATTATATAATGGAATATTATTTGTATTGGTATGCTGTTTGATTGATTTAATAAACTTTTTGACATCACTTTCGAGTATAATATTATGGTTTACTACGGCTACTATTCTATCAATAAGTTGAGGAGATGCATATGTATTATTCAAACAACATACTATACTAAATATAAGCATGATCCAGATCTTCATATTTTTTATTTACCATATATGTATTAATAAAAGTTAATATAAAATTATGTAATTATTAATGACATTATAATCAAGTAATATATAAAAATAAAATTATATAATATTATAAGTATTTTTCATCAGGTAAAATATTTCTTTGCAGTATATTAGTAGTACTTAAATCGGGGCTATTGCCTAATCCACGTAATGTAAAAGTCAATGAAAGTGTATTATCATATTTACTATTTAATTTAGTATTATTACAGTCCCATAAAGTTATTTTACGTTCATAGTTTACTCCAACATACCAGCAACATGTATTATACTGTAGACCAATTAGAGAATTAATTGTTTGATGAGCACGAGTATCATAACAGTATCCTGCAATTACAGTTAAATTATCAGTAACTGGGATACTTCCTCTAGTACCAATTTGACTAAGTTCTTGACTATATAAAGTATTATAACGATACGTTGGGATCATCTCCTTTATATATTCAGAATTAGCATAACGATAGTTTAACTGTATCATAGTTGTAGTATCTTTACTATATTTAATAAAAATATCGTCTAATGAAATATTATGTAAACGAGTATCATACTGTATATTATTACCAAGACTCCAATGATTATTAATTTTCCAATAGGCATCGCTTGCCCAAATTAAACTACCTATTTGATCTTTTTTATTATTTATAGATATAGATTCATCCCCAGTTAGTGAACGTTTAAAAAAGTATATTTGTCCTAACGATGCGTTAAATATTTCAATTAAATTATTATCATAAATATGAGTTGTTAGTCCAGTAGATATTCGGTTAGCCGAAGCTATACGATCTAAACCACTATATATATGATTACGGAATATACCAGTATAATCCATTTGTAATAATGTAGAATCGTAAATTCCAATTTCTCTTTGATCTCTATAAGGAATATAGAGATATTGAATATGTGGTTCTAATGTTTGAGTATAGTTGTTATTTCTATTTATGTTACGATTTAAGATTAATGTACCATCTACTTTTAATTCAGGCATTATGCGATTAGTAGAGTGACGTAAATGCAGTGTTGCAGGATAAGTGATATAATAGTTTTTAGGTATTATTTGTTGATATTTTGTTACAAGTAATTTAGTAGACGTATTTAAGTTTATCCAACCTTGATACCAATTTATAGATAATGTTGGCTCAAAGTGATAACGATAAGCCTTAGGTTGATTATTATTTTCATTAATAAATTTAACTATTTGACTATATAAATGTAATTGAAAAGGATCAATATCATTATTATAGTAATTTAAATCTATCTGAGGCTCTGCTATATATGCGTTATCATTTCCTGAAATTGCAAATACTTGAAATTTTTTAGTGGATAAACTAGTGTTCCAATTTTGTTTGGCATAGCTTAAGTAAAAATTTTGCGTAGCATAACTATCAGTGCTAGAGCCATGCATAGAATCTATATTATTAAAGTAACTAGGATCACTTACTTTTGTGTAATCAACATTGATATGCCATACTTTATTTATTACACCATTATGATGCCAGTAAAACAACCAACGTTTTTGATTGTTTTTGGTATATATGTATTTTTTATCTTTATTTAGCCAATCAAATTCAATTAAACCTAAACCTGCAGTAGTTAAATAACGCAATTCATTTTGTATTTGTAATCCACGATTTTCTATATAATGTGGTATAATTGTTGCATCTATTGTCGGTGTAATGTTCCAGTACCATGGTAAGCTAAATTCAATACCATTAATATTAGAATATTTTACACTAGGAATAAGGAAACCTGAACGTCGTTTATTACCTATTGGTAATTTAAGGTATGGACTATAAAATATCGGTATAGTGCCAATATTAAATCTAGCATGCCATATTTCCGCTAATTGTTCTTGGTGATCTTGAATAATTTTAGAACCGGCTATACTCCAACTATTATCACCTGGTAAACAAGATGTAAAGGTCCCATGTTCTAAAACAATATAACGATTGTAAGCACGGGTTTTCATGACATCAGTAGTACCGCGACCCTGACGGCCTAAAAAATGATAATTACCCTGCCATACATTAGTATCTTTATTATTCAAATTAGACCAAGCATTGGAGCCTTTTAATTTTATATAATTATCTGAATAAATAACATTACCAGTAGCTATTGCTATACGTAGTGGATGATATTGATCTTTAATAAATTGCTGATTAATTTGCACTTGATCTGCTATTAACATACGATTGCCTTGTTTTATACATACATTACCACTAAAAACCATATTATTAGGATAATGTGTATAACTTTTATCAGCTTGAATTTCTATTGGTAAGTCATCTAAATTATTAAAAAATAATGATTTATTATGTATAGGTACATTACGTAAACATTCTGTAGTAAGAGTAGCGAAAGGACTTCGACTATATAATATAGATAAAATACATGTAACTAATAATGTTAAAATATTTTTTTTCATAATGTATTTGAGAAGCTCCGTTATCAGCAGCATCTTACAGTGAATGGTTATAAACCATATTATGCCTAAGCAGGCCTTATTAAATAAATTCACAATTTAATATATAATTTTATTAAAAAAATAATATTTTCTTATAAATAGTAAAGAAAATTATAATAATTTATAGATTATTGTTTATTATTTATTGTAATAGAAGGATAAATTAGTAATTTTATTAATAGTATGGTTAATTATTATAATAATTAATATATACATAAAAAATATTTTTTAATACTTATTTAAATAAGATAAGTCATCTATATGGAATTGTATTATAAAATAAAAACATTATTAAATAATTGTATATGCATTAAATAATAGCACGGAGTATAAATAATTATACAATATAAATATAATAATAAATTACATATTTAGTAATTAATAATATAGCAGGTATTAAAAATATTTATATACTAAATATAGTATATTGTAATATTTTACTGAATAGATATTATCTATAATATAGATTGTATTAAGAATACAAATAATAATATTATATTATTATTTATATCAATCAATTATTTAAGATAATTATTAAAATATATTAGAATAGATATAAAAATATAATATTTTATAAAGTAAATAGTTATTTAACTATATAAAATATATGTGTTAATTTAGCATAATATAAATTAGTTAAATATCATTATGATGATCTTTATATTAATAAAATATATTTTAAATTATTAAAATTAGAGTGTTTATTTAGATATGTTAATATTATTCTTCAATATTAATATGGGCAAACTTAATAATAAAATCTTTAGTAGTAGTAATCATTACATAATAGTTTATAGCTTACAAGTATAAAAGAAAACATTTATTTAAAATATTTTCTATAATTAAATTTTTAGATATATACAAGAGTATATTGATTCTTTATTTTATATCGTATAGCGGAATATTATTTAATAAATATTTCCCTAGTTTTTATAGTGTGCATGTAAACCCATAATTTATATCTTTATAAGATTTTATGAATTCTTAGTGTCTGTCGTTATATACAAAAATACACAATAAATATGATAAAATAAATTATATATTACGATATTATAAATTGAGGGCAATATGCAGTGTTGGGGTAAAATTATAGGAGCATTAATTGGTTTAATATCAGGAACCGGTTTTTTTGGGATATTAATAGGAATATTTGTTGGTAGTATTTTTGATAAATCTTATTATATTAGACATAGTGATTTTTTATCTACTCAATCTCAACGACAAAATATATTTTTTAGTACTACATTTCAGGTAATGGGACATCTTACTAAGTCTAAAGGAAGAGTTACTGAGGCAGATATTTATGTTGCAAATTCTTTGATGGAATCTATGCAGTTATATGGTCATGCTAGAATATCTGCACAGCAAGCATTTCGGGAAGGTAAGAAAGCTAATTTTATGTTAAGAGAAACAATTCGTGTATTACGTAGTAATTGTTGTAATAGCATTGATTTAATAAGAATGTTTCTAGAAATTCAGTTACAAGCAGCATTTTCTGATGGATTATTACATCCTAATGAGCGCACTATTTTATATGTAATAGCAGAAGAACTTGGTTTTTCACGTGTTCAGTTTGATCAGTTTATCAGTATGATGGAAGGAGTACGTCAATTTGACGAGCGCCAAGAACAACATAAATCTTTTGAAAATCAGTATAATAGAAGTCCTACTTTAGCAGATGCTTATAAAGTTTTAGGATTACAGTCACATGATACTTTTATTACAGTAAAACGCGCATATCGTAAATTAATGAATCAGCATCATCCAGATAAACTTGTAGCAAAAGGTTTACCAAAAGAAATGATAGAGATGGCTAAACAAAAAGTACAAGAAATCCAATCTGCTTATGATTTCATTAAGAAAGAAAGAAAATTTAAATAATATTTTTATTATGAGAATACTTGGAATTATATTTGTATATTTTAATATAAAAAAATATTTTGATGATGATATATTATTAAATATTTAAGATATTAAAAAATGTATAAGATAATGTTATATATATTATTATAACTTTAATTATAAAAAATATTTTAAGATATTATGTATACACTTGCTATTAAATCATCCGAGTAATTCAATAAAATATTATTGTATATTACACTATATTAACTAATTAACCTAATATTAGTACATATCTAATATATAAAATATATACTTTATTTAAAGTTATTGTATATAATAATCAAGTAAATGATATTTATCTCAGTTTTTTATTATATAATTATGAGATATAGAGTAAATACAGAAAATATACTTATAATATGATTAGATAATATATAATCCATGGTTTATTTTTAATCAATTTATTACTATTAAAATATTTATTTAGATAGTTTTACTATATATAGCAATGAATTTAGTTGTTTTTTATTTTACATGTTGTAATGTAATCATTATTATGTATTGATAATAATAGTTAATTATTACTATTATTTCTCCAGTAATCAAATTATCTTTAATTATTTATTTGTATATATCAACTTTAGTAATACTTGTTAGTTATTAATACTATCAAATTATTAGATATAATGTATATTATGTATTATACTTAATAATGATTACCAATTATTTAATAAATCTTTTATATAAAAATAATAAATTTTATTCATAAAATAATATATTATGAATAATTAATTATCTAAAATAAAAAATCATTGTATCAAAGTAAAATATTCATTATTTATTATAATAATTGTTATTATGCAGATCTTCTATATCATAGATATATACAGTTTTTTATAAAAATAATATTATTTTTTTAAAAAAATTATTAAAGATTATTATTTATTAATTAGTAATATAATATATCTAATATATTTGTTATACATAAAAATATTATATATCATTTAATTCAGAAAAATAATACTAGAATATATAAAAAACTATTTTTAATAAAAATTAGAGTAATTTATTTACAAAGTTATATTAACTTCTATCATTAATATTAATAAATTATTCTAATATATAACATTGTTTTTCTATAAATTCATAATTTTATAGTTATTAATAAATATAAACAAAATAGTAAATATAATAAATCCTGATACAATAAATTAAATGAACTAAATAATAGGTTTACTAATCATTTAGAAATGTTAAATATATTATATGTTATTTATTTTTTAAAAAAATATTATATACCTAATTTATTACATATTTACAATTAATATTTTGATAAGTATTACAAACTTCTTCTAAAGAAGAATTGTTTTTATTTTTTTCTTTACCATTAATTATAATAAAATATTAATATTATTATTTTAATAAATAATTCTTCATATATTAACTAATAAATTTATTATTTACTATTATTAATATGTATTACATTAAAATTAACTTAAGATAATTAAATTGTATATATCAACTAAATTAGTTTTAGTCATATCATTACTAGATTATACAGTTATATTAGATAGTATAATAATTTTAAATAAATATTTATAATATTTTTTAAAACAATAATATATTATTTGCTAAATATAAGTTTATGTAACTATTAAAAACTAAAATTTATTTTTTAGAAATAAACTATATTAGTTATAAAGCACGGAATAGCATTATAATTATGTTATCTGAGTGGTTTAATAAAAATTTACGTATAAATATATACATATATTAAATTTTTTATAAATTCACACTTCATCTTATAAAGAACTAGTATATAAAATTTTAATAATGATAAACATAATTCAATATCCAAAATATTACTTATTACTTATCAAGTAATTTATAATTAACTTTCTTTCAAAGTAGCAATATTTAATATAAATTTGTTGTAAATAATTAATAATATATTATCTATGTACAATACTACAATTATATATTTTATATATACAATATATAATAATTATATATGCGATAAAATGTATTTATTTTGAATTTATCTATTATAAATAATAATATTTAAATATTTATAATATGAATAACATAATAAATAATTTATTTTAACAAGATATTAAGTTAATATAATATTTAATTAAACAAGCTAATATACATTATTTAGATAATACTTTAGTATATAAATAATTCATAAATTAATTATTAATATTATAATTATGTAACATAGCATCAATTTTAGGTTTACGACCACAAAATTGTTTGAATAAATTTAATGGATCATCAGAACCTCCTTGTGATAATATTTTATTCAGGAATAAATTACCAACAATTGAGTTAAAAATACCTTCTTCTTTAAAACGTAAAAAAGCATCAGAAGATAATAGTTCTGCCCATAAATAACTGTAATAACCTGCTGCATAACTACCAGAAAATATATGATTAAAGGTATGTAAGGGACGTTCCCAGCTTTGTGAAGGAATTACAGCGACACATTTTTTAACTCTTTGTATAATTGTAAGTATACCAGGAATATGTTTAGAATTAAATTCAGTATGTAAACGCAAATCTAATATACTTAACTCTAATTGATGAAGAACATGTAATCTTTTTTGATAATTATTAGTAGCAATTAGTTTATTCAATATATCTTTTGGTAATGGCTCATTATTCTGGTAGTGACCCGATATAAGTACCAATGCTTCTGGTTCCCAGCACCAATTTTCCATAAATTGACTTGGAAATTCAATGGCATCCCATGGCACTCCATTGATGCCGGATATCTTAGCTACTTCGATAGCAGTCATTGTATGATGTAAGCAATGACCAAACTCATGGAATAAAGTAATAACTTCATTATGTGTCAATAACACGGGACTATCATTTATTGGATAACTAAAATTACAAATTAAATAAGCAACTGGTTTTTGTAAGTTACCATCTGCACGACGCATACGATCAACGCAAGTATCCATCCATGCACCATTAGATTTATGTTCACGTGAATAAATATCAAGATAAAAACTACCACATAATTCGTTTGTTGCACCATAAATTTTAAAAAAGCGAACATCAGGATGCCATACATCTACGTTATAACATTCTTTAATTGTAATATTAAAAATACGGTGCACTATTTCAAATAAGCCATATAATACTCGATGCTCAGGAAAATATGGACGTATTTGTTCATCATTTATAGAGTATAAATATTGTTTTTGTTTTTCACTATAGTATTTAATATCCCATGGTTCTAGATTTCGAATATTATAATTTTTGCATGTATATTTGCGTAAAGTCATATATTCTTGTGTTCCTTGAAGGTATAACTTTTTGACTAAATAATTAAGAAATTTTAAAACTTGTTGTGGATCTTTAGCCATTTTATTAGCTAATGATTTATGGGCATAAGAACGAAAATGCAGCATTTTTGCGAGTTCTTGTCGTAATTGCAAGGTTTCATTTATAATGTTACTATTATCCCATTGACCCGCATTAGGACCTTGATCTGATGCACGCGTGGTAAAAGCTCTATACATTTCATAACGTAGTTTGCGATTATCAGCGTAAGTAATAACTGGAAGGTAGCTCGGGATATCTAAAGTAAATAACCAGCCATCTTGTTTTTTAGATGTTGCTAGTATTCTTGCCATAAGAATAGCTCTTTCAGGTAAACCTGCCAGCATGTTTTTATCGGTAATTAATTTACTCCAACCCATAGTAGCATCTAATACATTATTACTAAATATTGTACTTAACTCAGATAGCCGAGTTATAATTTTTTTATACCGCTGTTTTTTTATTGTAGGTAAATTAATACCAGATAGTTCAAAATCTTGTAAGGCAAGATTTACTGATTTTTGCTGTGGTTTAGTTAATGTTGTAAACATTGCTCCTTTTTGTAGATTAAGATAAGCTTGATATAATCCATAGTGTTGACCGACCCAAGCATTATATTCAGATATTAAAATTAGATAAGTATCGTAAATTTTGCGTAGTTCTAAATTATTTTGAATAGCATTTAAGTGGTTTATGATCGAAATCATGCGGTTTAAATCATCATTTTTTTCAGCTAATGGCTGACATAGATTATTCCAAGTAAATGGCATAGATTGCGCAACTACTCTTTCTATTGTAGAATAACAATCCTCTAGTAATGCTTGTATTATTGGAAGAATTTCTTTATATTTTATTTTAGAGAATGGTGGTAATATACATCGGGTAAACAAAGTATTTTTCATAATAAATCATCCTAATAAATAAAATATTTTACTAATATATTTATATATATTATATTCTTAGAATATATTTTAAGAATTGATTACATAATACTATAAGATTTATTAGTAATACTTTAATTCGTGAACAGTAAAATAAATATTTTTATACAAAATATTTTTTATTGAAATAACCAATATTTATAAAATAATAAATAACTTTCAAAGTAATAAGAATATACTAATAATTAGTTACATACTATATAAAAGTATTAATATCTAGGTAATTATTGATTCTGAATATAATAAATTATTTTCTTAATAATTTTACATATAGTATAAAAATTTATTTAATCTTTATAGTAATAACTATTGTTATAATAGTATAATAATATATATTAAGATATAAGTTATATAAGAATATAATATCTATTAAAATGGTTATTTATTTAAAATCACATATATACTATATGTAGTAAAATAATATAAATAAATTTATTAAAATTATTGTGTGCAATAAAAAATATTTATAATGACTTTCAATAAATTATATATAATAAATAATACTTAAGAATAGTATTAATATTAATAAATTATTTAACATTAACAATATAATATTTAATTATTTTTTGGTATAGAAGTAATATTGTTTATGTATATATTTTATATATAAAAGTAATTTATTTAAATATAAAATATTTTATAACAAAAAAAGAAATAATTATTTTTAATAAAGATTATATTATATCTCATCTTTTAAGAAAAATGATCATTATATATAAATAACAATATTTATATTATATATATTTCTATTTATAATAAATTCATTGTAATAGATTTATTTTAGTTATTATACCATATTACTATGATTGTAGTAATATGGTATATATCTTTGTTGTACAATAATAATAAATTTACTTAATTTAAAAATTATAATAGTATACAATATTATTATTAAATACAACATATACTTAATATATATTGTATATAATACTAAGTATATGTTAATATATTATTTAATACAATTATTACTATTTATAAAAGTATAATAATAAAAAATTATTATACTTATTAATACTTATATTAATAAAATTAATGTAACATCATAAAAATTTTAATATTGTATATTATGAATTATTATTTTTAATATACTGTGTTTAATATAATTATGATTTATTATATATTGTTGCAATAAAGATATTATTATTTTAAATAATATATTATTACTGTAATTTACTATCTTTTGTGATATATATAAAATATTTATTTTATATTTTAACAACATTATTAATAATGCTTCATAATATTATTATATATACTCACAAGCTTCGTAAAATTAAAATCAGCATGATATTATCATATAATGATATATAATTAATAAATTTAACTATAAGTATAGTTTTACAGATTAATATATACAAATATAATTACTTATTAAAACATTAATTATATTAATAATAATATTTATTATATGAATATTTAATATAACAAACAAAATAAGTGTTATTCATTCTAAAATTAATTATATTATTACTAATAATATTAATATTTAAATATATTAATATTTTGATCAAGAAATAATTGTAATTATTATATTATTTCTGAAATACATAATGTTTTAAATCAATAATTATTAATGATATAATAAGTATGTTTTATGACTAATTTTTTACTCAATATATATAAACTATAAATTAATCTATAATAGATATATACTAACTTACTAAAGTTTCTGATATAATATGTACAATATATTAATTAAATTAAATTATTATATATAATATTTATTCTAATGTAGTAATATTAATATTGTATATGTTATATTATATATTTTATATAAAAATATTTTTTATAATTTATGCATTAGTTATATGTTTAAGAATTATTAATTCTTTCAATTTTTTATAATAAATAGAATTGTCAAGAAGTAAATTTTTTACTTATATATAATATGATTAAGTTTGAGCAGTAATTTTAATTGTTCTTAATATTAAATAATATTTATTAATTATTTAATAGTAATCCCTTAACTATTAATAATAAATAATTTAGATAATATTTAATACCATTAAGAGAATTTCCTTGGTGAAAATTATGTCTAGCACAATATTTATATTGATGTGCATTGCTAGGATCTATTAATTTTGCTGCACTCCAAGGTGACTGATTTTTTGCATGTATGAATGGATTGGATATGTTATATCTAGCCCATGAATGCCATGGTTTTGTAGGTCCTATATAATGGACAAAAACTGTATTTTTTTTAATTGGATTATAAAAATGATCTTTTAACTTGTAATTCAAATTAATTTGAGTATTATATTTACTATCTATATATTTTACTTTTTTTAAAAGAATAAGATTTAATATATCTTGATCCATACATACTAGACTATTAATAAAAGAAACATTTTCTAACATAGATACTGCTTGTTGTGTCACATCTTCCTTGTGCCATGCATCAGTATTAATTAATAAAAATCCAGAATTAAAATATCCATGAACCAAAGGTTGACAAGATAAATTTTCTGCCATTATTGTCCACCATTGTTTATTCTGCTCTAATACTGCAGAAAGAACATATCTTTCAAGTTCTATTGAAAACAATTCACTAATATCTCCTTGACAAATTATATCAGCATCTAAATAAAGAACACGAGGTGAATGATCGATAAAATAATCACCAATAATAAAGCGCAAATACATCGCATAAGACCAATTTTTAGTTGTAGGAAATACTTTAATTTTCTGACATTTCACTAAGTGAATAGTTATATTAATATTAAATTTTTTTGATAAAATTAAAAAATTATTTTTTTCATTTGCAGTAAGGTTATCAATAAATACATGATATATTATATTATGTTCTTTGTTATACATTGCTATTGATGATATAGAAATACTACATCCAAATAAAAAATTTTTATCTATCCCATAGGCAATATGTAAAATATTATTATTTTTATAATTTTTCGTAATAAATTTTATATTAGCAGTAATAAAATTTTGTTTTTTAAAATATTGATAATTCATTTATTTTCTCAAATGAGTCAATTAGCATTTTATTATTAATATTATTAAATAATATTTTTACTAAAAATAATAATTTTTACATATAACATATAATTTTATATTAAATTATATTACATGAATTTGTAGTACAATATAATTCATTATCTATTTATTATTTATATAATAACTGAATTAATTTTTAAAAAACAATCATTATATTGTAATGACTCAAAAATATTTAATATATGATTATTAATATATAAGAATATGTATAGTCAAGATTATTCTTTGATTAATTTTTATTAATGTTTAATAATAAATAAATACATTTTATTCATTAATAAAATAATTTCTCATTTTTAGTTAAAAATAATGTATTTTTTGATTAAGTTTTATATATAAATATAATTTTAATTTTTATTAAATTGTATGTATTTATAAATATAAAAATTAATTTTATTAATTATTTAATCATATATTCTATAGTATAGAAATTAATAGAAGATATCTTTTTATCAAGTATTTTCACTGAATTATAAAAATACTCTTACTGATAGACAATCTATAAACATTAAGTAATACTTCTATTGAAGCAATGATATACAATTAATTTATATCTAATATTTATTATTTTTTTATAAAAATATAAATAATTTTTAGAAAAAATTAGTATATTTATATTTTATGTAAAATAACTAAATTAGATAATTATCTTAATTTTTTTATATTAATTGTTAATATATATTATGTAATTGTTATTGAGTATAATATAATAATAATTATTCTTATATATCACTAATTAATATAAGATATATATCGCATATATATTACTTCAAATACTTAATTTGCTAAATATTAAAAATAAAAATTTGTAATCATGCAATAATTTTTATATTTATATAGTATTACTTGATATATAAAAATACTCTTATAGAGACATTCTTATTTAGAAAATTTATAAAATATTTAATATTGTATTTATTGATTGTTGCGATCTCAATGAAAATAATTTAATTAAATTAATATATAGTATTATATATTAAATAGATTTTATTAACATTGTATGATTATAGTTATACATGAATAACTATAATTATATTTTTAATAAGAAATATAATTTGATCAATCAATAATGTGAGTATAATGTACATTATTAATGCATGCTGATATACTACATTAGTATATATAATAATATTGATTAGTTATAAATATTGACTGTGATTTAAATTAGAAATAATATATAAAATTAAATAAGTAATAAAAAATATTTTTCTTTCATTAAAGATATGCATAATTATTTAGTATAACTATATATCTTATATTATCTCATAAAATAAAGAATAACCATAAATACTATAATGAGTAAATAAAATATACTGATTATTCTTCAATAAATTTACTATATTTTATGTATTATCTATAATTATAAAATACTATTTATAATGCTATATAAATATATAATAAGTATGCTTTAATTACCTAATGAATATTACTTTCAATAATATCTATTATTTTTTTTGGTACAGAAAAAAAATTTTGAATATTAGCAAAATATTTTGCATTAGACGCCCATATTTTTCGCAGATGACAATTTATTAGTGATTTGTATAACTCATCATTTAATATATGTTGCTTATATGGTTCTTGAATAACAATACCACAGCATGCTTTATTAATATAATGTGCATAACCACATATACTTGTAGTAATTACTGGTAACCCTAAAGCAATAGCTTCTATCAGAACAATTCCAGCAGCTTCTTGATATGCAGGATGCAATAATATATCAGCTGCAATCATTAATTCAGATACATCATAACGTCCTAAAAATAAATAAATATTTAATTTACCACTTAATTTACGTACTAATTTTTTATAATGTTTATTATTATCTTGTCCAACAATAAATAATACAGATTTACAGCGGATATTATTTGGTAATGCAGCAAAAGCTATAATTGTTCGATCGACACCTTTTCGTGTAAAATCAGAACCAACTTGCAATACTAAATAATCATTTTCATTTATACCATTCTTTTTACGATAAATATTACGTGCATTTGGACTATGTTGACTATATTTTCTATCAAGAGAGATACTTGGCGGTAAGATAAAAAATCTTTCTGATTCTGTTGAATAATGTTTTTTAAAATCAACAATTTGTTTATTTGTTAACATTAATAATTTTGTTTTTGTACCCATAGCAAAAGTTGCTTTTTCAAAACTTAAATAATGTTTATAACGTTTTGTTAATTTATACAAAAAATTTTTTTTATTTTCTATTTTTTCAGCATAACAAATATCACCGGCATAATAAATATCTAAATTTGGCATTTTATTAAAGCCAATAATACGATCTACTGGATATTGTTTGAGATGAGATTGTACCCATAAAAAATATTGATTATTACGTGAATGATTCGTATAAGCCTTGACAGGTACTTGAATCAATTCAAAATTTATAGGACATATGCCATGCCAATAATAAGTATAAATTCTAATATAATGTCCATGATCTGCAACAGTCTGAGCTATACGCATAAAATCTCGTTGTAGCCCCCCAAAAGGAAAATATTTATAAATACAAAGTGCAATGATCATTGTGCTATTATATCTCTTAATATATCTTAAAGATATTCTTTAATATGCCAGTAATATTTTTATTATTACAACAAAATATATTTTAGTATTTATAATTATTATACTATTTTAAAAAATCTTACTAACTAAAAATTTTATCATAACATATTGAATGATCTATAAAAATATAATTTAAGATATTTGTAATATAACTTGATAAAGTAATTTATATTAGTAATGATATTTTACGTAAATATTATTAATTATTTACCTAAAATATCATTTAATTATTTTTAGAATTAATTATTTATACTAAGATTCTTAATAAAATATTTTTACTTAGTTCTTTATAACAAAAATATATTCTTCAGTAATAAAATTAATAGTAGTACAAATTATGCTCAAATATAAGAATTTTTTTGGTTTACTTTATTAAAATATAGAAATTTTATTTTTACATAGCATAGTAATATACATAAATAGTATATCACTATATGTAGTATAGTTAACAGTTTGAATATAAGAATATATAATTAATTTATTAGATGCATTAATGTCATTATTTATCTTCTATTATGAATAAAAATGTTTTATGAAAAAATAATATTAAAGATATTTAAGTTTATTAATTATTTATAATTAAATTTTATTTCTTAAAAAATTATATATAATTTTAAGAAAAATTATATCATAATATACTATTTTAATACAAATGTTAAATATATGTTTAATAGTATATATTATAATCAAATAATTATAGTAAAAATATAATTTTTTATTTATATTGAATAATTACTTATTTATGATAATAAAAATATTAATTTTATTAATTAACTAAATATTTTATATATAAAATATATTTAATTATTTTATATTGTTGTAATTGTTGTCACTATAATTATATTAAAATCCTTAAAAATAGTAACAATTTAATTATATAAAATAATATTTTATTAAATAATTTTTTACATTACATTTAATGTAATATATATTTATGATGTAATATATTTAATTATTTATTACGTATTATTCAGTTAATAATAACTGACATATCTACAATATATCTATATTATTAATTATATTTATTAAAATATAATAAATATGCTTAATATTTTCAGCATATATAATTATCTTTAGCAAGATTATAAATTATTTTGGTATATATAATATATAATAATAATTATACTTATTTTAATATTTGTGCAGTTATATTAATAATAATTATACTATAATATAATTAAAAATTTATGTTGTGTTTATTAATGATATTTTGTTTTAGTGTTACTTAAACATGAATATGATTTTTATCATATTTTGTTATTATTATTTATATTTTATAATATTTTATAAAACAATATTTATTGTAAAATAAACATATAAATATTTTTAATTATTGAATCAATCATAATTATTAAATAATTATATTATTTATAATAAAATACTTTACTATATCTTAAATGTAATCTTTTAATATTTATTTTTATTATTCTAAGTAAATTATTAAAAATAATAATTTATTAACTCATTTAATAAGATCGCTATTAATTACAAACTAGACTTTTAAAAAATTAAAAATATATATAACAATATATACATTATTTTCATCTTAACTAAATAATGTTTTTAAAATGTATTAATATTTTTTATAATTGCTTAACTAGTTTATTAATTTCATATATAATAAGTATCTTTAACTATTCTTAATTTTTATAAATTCCATTAAATTTTATTACGATAACATCAAGTATGCTACAAGTCTTTTACAATATATTATTATATTTAATCCAGCCACTAATTTTGATTAAGTTATATATTAGAAGCTATAAAAATACTGCTTATAGAAAACGTTGGGCTGAACGTTATGGTTTTTGCTCAAAAAAAATTATTTCAGGAGGAATAATATTGCACTCTGTTTCAGTTGGTGAAATATTAGCTGCTATACCTTTAATTAAAGAATTACAGCATCGCTATCCAGCTGTGCCTATCACTATTACTACTATGACTCCAACAGCTTCTGAACGTGTTGATTATATCTTTGGTAAAAAAGTACAACATATGTATCTTCCTTATGATTTACCTGGATCCGTAAATCGTTTTTTAAATAGAGTCCAGCCTAGACTTGTTCTTATTATGGAAACAGAAATTTGGCCTAATTTTATTAGAATGCTTAAGAAACGTAACATTCCTATAATACTTACAAATGCTCGTTTATCAGCTCGTTCGGCACAAAGATATGCTAAAATTAATTATTTTATTAATGATATTGTACGTTGTATTACATTAATTGCTGCACAAAATATGGAAGATGGCCAGCGTTTTCTTTCTTTAGGTATCGCGCATACACAATTATCTGTTACTGGTAATTTAAAATTTGAAATATCTATAACTCCAGAGTTATCTGCTAAAGCATTAATACTACGAAATTACTTGGCACCATATTGCCCAGTATGGATTGCAAGTAGCACTCATGCAGGAGAAGAAGAAATTATACTGCATGCTCATAAACAATTATTAAATCAATTTTCTAATCTATTATTAATTTTAGTTCCTCGTCATCCTGAACGTTTTAATCATGTAATAAAATTAACAAAAAAGGCTGGTTTTTCTTATATTACAAGATCATCTGGAATAAAACCATCTATTCAAACACAGATCGTTATTGGGGATACTATGGGTGAATTAATGTTATTATATGGAATAGCTGATCTTGCTTTTGTAGGAGGTAGTCTTGTACAGAAAGGAGGACATAACCCATTAGAACCAGCTGCATATAATATTCCTATATTAATGGGACCACATATAATAAATTTTCAAGATATTTGTACAAAATTAAAAAAAGCTAATGGTTTAATTATAATAAAAGATATAGATGCTTTAGTAAGAAAGATTTCTATTTTATTAATCAATAAAAATTATAGGAATAGTTATGGTCGTCATGCTTTTGAGGTATTACATCAACATAAAGGTGCATTACAGAAGACATTGCATTTATTAGATCCATATCTAAAAAAAATAAAATGAGTATATACAATATATGGATAAACGTGCTATTTATCCTGGGACTTTTGATCCTATTACCAATGGACATCTAGATTTAGTGACTCGAGCAGCTAACATATTTGAATGTGTAATTGTAGCTGTTGCCGCTAGTCCTAATAAAAAAAATATGTTTAATCTAGAAAAGCGAGTATCTTTAGCTACTGATGTTACTACTCATTTGCCTAATGTAAAGGTATTAGGTTTTAGTAATTTAATAATTCATGTTGCTCAACATTATAATATTAATATATTGTTACGGGGATTAAGAGCGGTATCTGATTTTGAATATGAAACGCAACTTGCAAATATGAACCATTATTTAATGCCTACTCTTGAGAGTATCTTTATGATGGCAGCTAAAGAATGGTCGTTTATATCATCATCTTTGGTAAAAGAAATCGCTTATCATGGTGGAAATATCTTACCTTTTGTGCCAGAACAAGTTGCTCAAGAATTATATTTGTTAACAATGCATAAGATTACATAATTTCTTCTGATATATAGTACAAAAAATAAAATTATATTAATTATATGTTATATATAATCTAATAAGAAATATATAGAATATTTTATATAAAAAATAAATTAATCAAGCTATTACAATAGCTATTTTATAATGATAAATATAACTAATTAATATTAAAATTAACTAAATAAATATTACATATAAAAATCCAAATATTACTATATATGGTATTTTGCAGATATATTAATATAATTTTATAAAAAATTAAGCAATAAAAAGTACTAAAATAATGTGAAAACAATCTATATTGTTATATTTTGTACAATCTTATTAGATAAGTCATGCTACTCATTAAATAGCAAGTAAAATATTATTTTGCATAATATTTAATAATTTTTTTAAACGAGATACTGACATCTTGTTCTAGTTGCCAGTACCTTTATGTTATTGATTGTACATAGTATCATTATAGTTTAAAAGAACTAAGATCTTCAATATTTACTTCAGAATCAATTTGGCCAACTAAATAAGAACTTACTTCAACTTCTTGTGGAGCTACTTGAACGTTATCAGATATTAGCCAAGAATTAATCCATGGTATTGGATTAGAATGTATCTGAAAGGGTACATTTAAACCAACTGATTGCATTCTAATGTTAGTTATATATTCAATATACTGACACAATATATCTTCGTTAAGTCCAATCATAGATCCATCACGAAACAAATAATTAGCCCATTCTTTTTCTTGCTCAGCAGCCAGTACAAATAGATCATAGCATTGTTGTTTACATTCAATAGCTATAATAGACATTTCAGGATCGTCTAAACCTAAACGCATTAGATTAAGAATATGCTGAGTACCAGTTAAGTGTAAAGCTTCATCACGTGCTATCAGTTTAATAATTTTTGCATTACCTTCCATTAATTCGCGCTCTGCAAATGCAAAAGAACAAGCAAAACTGACATAAAATCGAATTGCTTCTAGAGCGTTAACACTCATCAAACATAAATATAGTTTCTTTTTTAAATCATGTAGATTAATATTTATAATATTACCGTTAATAGTATGGCTGCCTTCACCTAATAAATGCCAGTAACTACTCATTTCAATTAAATCATCATAGTAGTGAGAAATATCTTTTGCACGTTTAAGTATTTCTGTATTAAGAATAATATCATCAAAAATAATAGTAGGATTATTGACTATATTACGAATAATATGCGTATAAGAACGTGAGTGAATAGTTTCATAAAATGACCATGTTTCCACCCAAGTTTCTAACTCAGGAATAGAATTAATTGGTAACAAAGCAATATTTGGGCTACGACCTTGAATAGAATCTAGCAATGTTTGATATTTTAAGTTGCTAATAAAAATATGTTTTTCGTGTTCAGGTAATGATTGATAGTCAATACGATCGCGAGAAACGTCAATTTCTTCGGGACGCCAAAAGAATGAAAGTTGTTGTTCAATTAATCTTTCGAAAATTTCATGTTTTTGTTGATCATAACGTGATATATTAACTGATTGGCCAAAGAACATTGGTTCAAGCAATTGATTATTTTTGTTATTTGAAAATGTAGTGTACGTCATAAAACGCAGTCCCGTTCCCCTATTATCTTATATGTAAGTTCATGGATTGTATAAAACTAGAATAACTTATTGTTTTTTTATAAAACAATAAATATAATTATTGATATTAATTCAATTGTAGTTGTATTCTATAAAATAAAAAATTTATAATTTATTAGGATTTATTTTGCAATAATGCTTATATTAGTATTCTTAAATATTGCAAGCATCACTTGCACAGTTATTGTGATTTGTATCTATCGTTAAATACAAGTCATTTTGGATATCCTTTGCACCATCACGTGTGTTTTGATAATATAGAGTTTTTACTCCAAATTTATATGCTGTAAGTAAATCTTTTAATAATTGTTTTATTGGAATCTTATTATATGGAAAACGAGAAGGATCGTAGTTAGTATTTGCAGAAATAGACTGATCAATAAATTTTTGCATTAAGCCAATTAATTGTAAATAACCATTATTATTTGGCATATCCCACAGTAATTCATAAGAATCTTTGAGAAGTTCATATTCAGGTACTACCTGACGTAAAATACCATCTTTAGAGGCTTTAATGCTTACATAACCACGTGGAGGCTCAATACCGTTAGTTGCATTAGAAATTTGCGATGAGGTTTCAGATGGCATAAGAGCAGAAAGTGTAGAATTACGTAATCCATATTTTTTTATTTTTTTGCGTAGACTTTCCCAATCATAATGTAAAGGTTCATTGCAAATAGTATTTAAATCTTTTTTATATGTATCAATAGGTAATATACCTTTTGCATAAGTAGTTTGATTAAACCATGAACAAGCTTGTTGTTCTTTAGCAATTTCGTTAGATGCTTTTAATAAGTAATATTGGATTGCTTCAAATGTTTTATGAGTTAAGTTATTAGCGCTACCATCTGAGTAACGTAATCCATGCTTCGCAAGATAGTAAGCATAATTAATTACGCCAATACCTAAAGTTCGACGATTAAGAGCACTACGCTTAGAAGCTATATTAGGATAATCTTGATAGTCAAGCAAGGCATCGAGTGCACGAACTGTTAAAGTAGCTAATTCTTCTAAATCTTCTAATGATTGAATAACACCAAGATTAAATGCAGATAATGTACATAATGCTATTTCACCATTTTGATCATGAATATCTTGTAATGGTTTTGTTGGTAAGGCAATTTCCAAGCATAAATTTGATTGACGTATAGGTGCTATAGCTGGATTAAAGGCGCTATGGGTATTACAATGGTCAACATGTTGGATATATATACGGCCTGTTGAAGTACGTTCTTGCATCATTAAAGAAAATAAATCTACTGCTTTTACTTGTTGTTTGCGAATATTTTTATTAGCTTCGTACTGTATATATAGACGTTCAAATTCATTCTGATCAGCAAAAAAAGCATCGTATAAATTAGGAACATCAGATGGACTAAATAAAGTTATGCATCCGCCTTTAATTAAACGCTGATACATTAAGCGATTTAGTTGAATACCATAGTCTATATGACGTACACGATTACCTTCAATTCCACGGTTATTTTTGAGTACTAATAGACTTTCAGCCTCTAAATGCCATAATGGGTAAAATAATGTTGCAGCTCCACCTCGCACACCACCCTGAGAACATGATTTAACCGCAGTCTGGAAATGCTTGTAAAACGGGATACAGCCAGTATGGAAAGCTTCGCCTCCGCGGATAGGACTACCCAATGCACGTATACGACCAGCATTAATTCCGATACCAGCTCGTTGCGAAACATATTTTACAATCATACTAGAGGTAGCATTGATAGAATTTAAGGTATCATCGCACTCAATGAGAACACAGGAACTAAACTGACGTGTTGGGGTGCGTACTCCAGCCATAATTGGAGTAGGCAATGAAATTTTAAAAGTAGATATTGCATCATAAAATCGTTTTATATAATTCATGCGCTCTTTAGTGGAATAACGAGAAAATAAACATGCAGCAATAAGAATGTATAAGAATTGTGCACTTTCATATATCTTACCAGATACACGATTCTGCACTAAATATTTACCTTCTAATTGTTTTACAGCAGCATAAGAAAAATTCATATCGCGCCAATGATCAATCATCTTATCCATGCAAGCAAAGTCTTCTGGAAGATACTTCTGTAAAAGTAGTGAATCATACTTACCTATATCAACCATTTTTACTACGTGATCATATAATACTGGTGGCGTAAATTGACCATATGCTTTTTTACGTAAGTTAAAAATTGCTAAACGAGCTGCCATATATTGATAATCTGGAGTTTTATGGGATATAAGATCTGCAGCAGCTTTAATAATCGTTTCATGTATGTCCGCAGTACGGATTCCATCATATAACTGAATATGAGAACGCAATTCTACTTGAGAAACTGAAATATTACTTAATCCTTTTGCTGCCCAATTAAGTACACGATGAATTTTATCAATATTAATACGTTCTTTGATTCCGTTACGCTTGGTGACTAATAAATTCTGATTCATAAGGGTATACCTGTCCGTGTGGATCTCATGATTCATTATACAGTAACATGTATTATAATAATTATTTTTTAGTAAATATAGAAATATTATTGTAGTCCATTTATTAACATTTTTTATATTTTATGTTATCAACATAAAATATATTTGTATTGATTTATTATTCATCAATAATATATTGTTATTATCAAGTAGATATAAAGATCGATAATTATAGATTTTTTGAAGTGTAATGTTTATGAAACTTCTAAAGCACTAAATATTAATAACTGCAATAATTTAATAGTATAAAAAATTAAATAACTCTTTTAATAACAATAAAATAATAAATTATTGTTTGTTGTTTACTATAAAATAATTACCTAAAAAATACAATTAATTAATAATTATTATTGCAGTAGTATAATAATCTGATATTAATAATATTATATGTTAAGAATAATTAATTATGTATATAAAATAATTAATAATCTATTATAATAATAAAGATAAATATTAAGATAACATAATTTTTTTTAAATTTAACAACTTTTAAAAATCAATGTTAAATTTATTTAATAATATAATTACATTCTAAATTATATATAATAAATATGCATAAGATTCATTGTATATGCATTTTCAAATATATATATTAGAAATATTTTTTAATAACAGTTTGAATACATTTATTGATAGAGTACGATATACTTAGTATAATACTGTTTGATTTTTAAATACTTGTTAATTGAGTATTAACATATTGTATTTATACTAACAATATTACATAATAATATATACATTAATGTATATATTATTATATAACTTAAGTAACATTATTATATATACTACATATTTTTATGTCTTTTTATTGACTTAGTAATACAAGTATGTATTATTATTTTTATGAATTTAATAAATATGTTGTGGTTTTTTGATATTATATGTCATGTTAAATGAATATTTTATATATCTATATTATATTAATTAAGAATTAACACTTAATAATACAGTAATACACAATACTATTGTGTATATAAATATTATTAAGATATATTTTTATAAAAAGATTATAAAATATTTTTAGCCTGATTATGTGTTGATATGATAAGACTACATTAATTTAGTAAGACTAGATACACTATCAAAAAATTTGTTTAAATAAAATATGGTATTCATAATATAAATAAAATATAATTAATTTAATAATATTAAGATTCAATAATTTGATACATATCAATTTAAATAAAATTTTATTATTAATAATAATAAAATATTTATACAAAATTTAATTTTTTAATAAAATTATTATGTTTAGAAAAAATTAAAAAAAATTTGTAGGTAAATTAATATAATTATTATTTATTATACCTTATAATAATTATTTAATTTTCTTTATTTTAATAACATTCACTACCTTATATTAAATAGGTATTATTTGTTATATAAAATACTTAATTTGTATATCTATCCATTAATATAAAATAAAATATTTAAAATATTATTAAATATTTTATGAATCATTAAGATTGGATTTATTATTACATAATTAACTTATTATGGTTACTTGAATTTTATTATTCAATTCTTAATAATTCTTATATATTGTGTATAGATAATAATTTTTTATATATAAAATATTCATATACAAAATGAAATTATGTTTATAATAAAATAATTACTAATTCATAATAATATATTATTATTGCTATAATAATAAATTGTTATTAATATAATTATGATAATAATTATTAATTAAATATTACTAATTATAATATACTGCATACATACTAACTAAAGTATGTATATTATATATATCTATAAGATTAATAATAGTCTTTATTAATTGCATGTTATTTTAAGTAATAATTAATATCATCAAAGATATTATTTTTAGTATTTTATTTCTTTAATATATTGTAAAATATTATTAGTATAATAATATCGTAAGTAACATTTTATTAAAATATTGTATTCTTAAAAAATTACTTTTTTATTGAAAATAATAATTATTACATTAATGGTATTATTAGCATGAAAATTACTAGACAAATATTTATTGATACAGAAACTACTGGTCTTAATAAAAGAGGTATACCTTATGAAGGACATCGTATCATTGAAATTGGTGCAGTAGAAGTCATTAATCGACGTTTAACCGGTAGTTATTTTCATGTGTATATTCAACCAGATCGTTTGATTGATACCGAGGCTTATAACATTCATGGTATTAGTGATGATTTTTTATTGAATAAGCCAAGATTTTCTGAAATTTCTGATAAATTTTTAAATTTTATTATTGGTGCTGAATTAGTTATTCATAATGCACCATTTGATGTTGGTTTCATAAACTATGAGTTTAATAAACTTAATCGTAATATTCCTAAAATAGAAAGTTTTTGTAATATCACTGATAGTCTAATGATAGCACGTAATTTATTTCCTGGTAAACGTAATAGTCTTGATGCTCTTTGTAGCCGTTATGAAATAGATAATACAAAACGTACTTTGCATGGAGCGTTACTTGACTCTTATATTTTAGTTGATGTTTATTTAGCAATGACAGGAGGACAAACTTCTTTAAAGTTCTCAATAGATAGTAATATACAAAAAACAAAAGTAATAGGTAAAGTAGATGCAAGAGTTAAAAACTTATATCCTTTAAAAGTTATTAAAGCAAATACCCAAGAATTAGCTAATCATGAATGCTGTCTTGATTTAATACAAGAAAAAAACTGTTTATGGAGAATGAAATAACATTATTATGGATAATGATGTTAAAAAAATAAAAATGAAATTTTTTAAAAAAATAATTATTATTTTATTATTAATAAATAATGATTTTTCATATTAGTATAATTAATTACATTATAATTTGAAATAATATATCAAAACACTCTTACTGATTAAATAATATATTAAATTTATAAGAATTTAATAACATTGATTATAATGTATTTATTTCTTATAAATTTAATATTTTATATTTTAATTCTTATTATTTTTTACATTTATTTAACTAGTAATAATAACCAATAAAAAATAATAGTTATTTTGATATAAAATAAATAAATATTGCTTATTCATTGTGTAAAGTTTATTAAAATTGAATTGAATAATTAATATAAAATAATTTTTTAAATAAGACTGGTTATGTATGTATCACATATAAATTTTTTTTAAAAAAATAAGTATTATTTTTGAATAAATTGAATTATAAAATAATATTCCATATTATATAGAACATATAATGATAAAAAATATCATAGTATATAAATGTATGTTGGAAATATAAATAAGTTAAAAAAATATTATAACTAATATATAATAAATTTTTTAAATTAATAATTTAATATAATACTTTTATATAAAGTATAAAAATTATTTTTAATAAATTGTTAAATGAGTATTTATTGTAAACAGTGTAATATTAAATTTAATGATAATCATCAATATTATTGATGATCATATACATATAATAAATTATTATTAATTGCTTAGTATATAAAATGTATTAAATTAATTAACAATAATATTGTTACTAATTATATGAATATAGATTATATGTCATATTAGTTATATTGCATATTGTATGAATATAATGATAAAATTTAAGTCAATCATCATCGATCATTATATATTGATGAGCTAGTTATTATTCTCAGTAATAAATCATTAAAATAAATTAAGAATTAAATAGTATTTTTAAAATATTTATATATGATTTATGAAATAATAAATTTAAATATTTAAAATTTTAAAAAATACTTGCATACAACAGTTATTATATATGATATAATAAAATTTATCTTCTAGTTATTTTTAAAATATTCACGATATTAATAAAATTAATTTATATGGTTTTAGGTATGCTTTATATTCTCTCTGCTCCTAGCGGAGCAGGAAAAACTAGCCTAATTCAGGCATTATTAAAAAATAAAATGTTTTACGATTTGAAAGTAGCTATTTCTCATACTACTCGTACCAAACGACCCAGTGAAAATCATGCTGAGCATTACTATTTTATTTCTCATGATGAATTTTATCAAATGATTAAAAAAAATGCTTTTATAGAATATGTAAAAGTATTTGATGACTATTACGGTACATCTTATCAATCAATTGAACAAATTATATCAAAGGGGATGGATGTTTTTCTTGATATAGATTGGCAAGGAGCACAACAAATTTATAAAAAAAAAATGCAAGCCTGTAGTATTTTTATACTGCCTCCTTCAAAAGAAGCATTAAATTATCGTCTTCTCAGTCGTGGCCAAGATAGTAATGCCACTATTTCAAAACGTATGGTACATGCTGTATCTGAAATGATGCATTATGTCGAATATGACTACCTTATTGTAAATAATGAATTTGATATTGCTTTATTAGATTTAAAAACAATTATCTGTGGTGAGCGTCTTCGTTTAAACAATCAGATAATAAGACATGAACAATTAATTGCCGCATTACTAACACACTAAATATACTTTTAGTATTGTATGTTTAGTTGTGTAGTCATATATGGAGTAATAAATGTTATGGCACGTGTTACTGTTCAAAATGCTGTAGAAAAAATTGGTAATCGTTTTGATTTAGTATTAGTTGCAGCTCGTAGAGCACGTCAAATGCAATTTGATAAAAAAGATGTATCAATAACAGAAGAACATGATAAATATACTGTAATTGCACTTCGTGAAATTGAAGAAGGATTAATTAATAATCATATATTAGATTTTCATGAATAACAAGAAACTATAAATATATAAACAATTAATATGATTGCTGATAATATGAGTTAATTAAAACGCTCTATTTATATTTATTTAAATTATTTTATATATAGATTATTGATTAAAAAATATACAATATAATAATAATATTATTATATATTCTGTATTAATATATGAAATACAAATATATTTTAATAGTTAATATACTAGTATATATTCATGTATATTATATTAGTATTTTATGTATGCTAATAAAAATAATTATTTTAGTCTGAATAATACAAATGATTTTGTCAAATCATATAATTAAAAAATACATTTAACAAAATCATAGCAAAGTATAAAACAAATTTTATAAACATATTATACAAATATCTTGTATAGTATATTCAAAAGTAATAATTATAAATTATAATAATCACACAATATTAAATAAATAATTTTCTTAGAAAAATATCTAGTAATATTAGAAGACATAAAGTAAATTTTTATTGAATTAATTTAATAAAATTAAAATAATATACATTATAAAAAATTATTTCTTAATTAATATAGTCTAATTATCTGTAAATGTTTAATTATATTATTTATTAATGTATTTTTTTATTCATTTATTAACCATCAACTATCAATAATTTCTAAAAGCTATAAAATTAATATTTATTATCTCATTGCAAGACAGTAGATATTTTATATAAAAATTAAAAAATACTTTCTAGTAAATACTTCTACCAAGAATTTAAATATTAACCCTATAAAAGATATAAATAAATTATTAGATTAAATATAAATTTTTATATTATATATAACATATATTTTTACTATATTTGCAATATATACTATTCATATAATACTTTATTAATAATATTTTTGATTATTAATAAATATATTAATTCTTAAAACAAATATAAATATTTTTATATATAATATATATAATATAAGACTGTAAATAAAATTTTTATATACTTTATAATAATATTCTATAAATAAAAATGTACATTATAAAAGAATTATATATTCATGCATTATCACATAAAATTTATGTACTTATTACTCAATAAGTATTACGATTAAATTACTAATAGATACATTATATAATGTTATTCCGTATGTACATGATAATAAAATATTTCAAGAACTATTGGAATTAATATTATATAAGAGCATTTATTCTAAATAACTAAAAAGTTATCTGCAAAACTTTGTTATAATTTACTATATACTAAAATTTCATAAGATTATCATATTTACTTGTAAGTATCATTTAGTTCATGTTAAACATAGTAATCAATTAAAGTTACTTAATAATATCTTACAAGATATAGATTAAATAATATAGAATAAATTTTATTCAGTTAATCAAGTACAATCAAAATAATATTTGTATAAGTATATTTAATATTTTATAAAAATTTTTTATAAATATAACTCATGTATACTGGTATTATAATTAAAATACGCGAACTATTTACTACTAATGTTAATAAAATCTTTTTATTCAAAGATAACTTGTTTATCTTGAGCTAATAAGTTATTACGCATTTAAATTCTTTGTATAATGTATTAATATATTTTAATACTATATATTTTATATGTATCAAATAATTTATATGTTATATAAAAAATACAATATTAAGTATAATGATATTTATATGATAAATATCATTAATTTTATTAAAAAAATTTATTTATAATAAACGTAAAGTATTTAAAAACAAATTTATTATAACAATGAATTTTCTTAAAAAATATATTTATATATTATAAAGAATATATTAAAATTATTCTATTTATAATAGATATATATGTAAGTAATTAATTAAATTTGGTTAAATAATATATTATGATTTATAATCAATAATTAATATTAGTTAATGTTTTTCTTGTGAAATCATAATAATAAATATTATTAATATCTAGTTAATAATACAAAATTTTAAATTAAAACAATGATTATTATATATTTTATATACTTAATACGTGTCAAAATCATTATTTGAAATAACGATAATATTTCAAGTACATTCTAATATCATTATATAATGATATAGTTTTACTAAAATATAAAATATTTTGTAAAATTGTAGTAGATATTTTATCATCATATATGATTAATTTTTTTAAAAATTTTATTATCTCTAATGATAATATATAAAAATATTACTTAATCACTTATTTTATATATATTAAGTTTTATATACAAAAGAGTATCTTTAGTAAGATTTTTATTATGCGTAATATTTTGAGAAAATATTTATAAAAAATTTAATAAATACATTACAGATACAATATATAAATATTTTTATTTATATGATATCGTTTATTAATTATTTTATGATATAGGTCAAAAAATATAAAAAATATATAAATAATAATTTTTATAATTTTATAAAAAATACTTAATTATTTAATCAATATTATTTTAACTAAAAATATTGATATAAAATCAATAACAATATTAATTCTTACATATATTATTTAGGTATTTTATTATATGTTGTAGTATAAATAGTAAAAAAATATAATTTATATGATTTATCTAAAGATATATAATAAAAAATAAAATAATTTAATGATTTATATAAAAATAATATTTTTAATACTCTCTAAAATTATTCTATATTTAATCTTGTATAAAAGATGTGATTTTTTACTATCAAAACTATTTCAATAATATCTATTTTTATAAAAAATTAAACAGTAATTATAAATTACTTTATATATAAATAAATAAAAATTTATTTATTATATCAATAATTACATTGCTTACAATAAATTAATATTTTACTATTATACTTATACTCTGTAGTAAAGATTAAAAATTAAAACATTAATATATAAACTCTAATAAGTATTACTATAACAATATACACGCAATTCATGTATCATAAGGATATTCTTTTATTGTGAAACAAACCACACAACAAAATACTTTTCTTATTCATGATTATGAAACTTTTGGACAAAATCCTGCGCTAGATTTACCTGCACAATTTGCAGGCGTACGCACTGATTCTAATTTTAATATTATTGAAGAACCTTTAATATTATACTGTCGTCCAGCAGATGATTATTTACCTCAACCAGAAGCCGTAATAATTACTGGTATTACACCTCAGTTTGCTTTATTGAATGGAATCAATGAGGCAGAATTTGCACGGCAAATTAATCGTATCTTTAGTGTACCTGGTACCTGTATTATGGGTTACAATAATATTGTTTTTGATGATGAAGTTAGTCGTAATATTTTTTATCGTAATTTTTATGATCCTTATGCTTATAGCTGGCAGAATGGTAATTCTCGTTGGGATTTAATTAAAGTTTTGCGTGCTTGTTATTCTTTACGTCCTGAAGGTATTAACTGGCCATTGAATGAGCAAGGATTACCAAGTTTTAAGCTAGAGGCTTTATCTAAATATAATAATATTCAACATAATAATGCTCATAATGCTATATCTGATGTATATGCTACTATTGCACTTGCAAGGTTAGTTAAATTAGCTCAGCCTAGATTATTTAACTATTTATTTCAGTTAAGAAGTAAGCATAAACTTTTTAAGTTATTTGATATAATAGATATGAAGCCTTTAATACATATTTCTAGCATGTTTGGCGTTATTAAAAATAATACCAGTTTAGTGGTTGCACTAGCAAAACACCCTACAGATAAAAATACTGTTATTATATGTGATCTTGCTGGAGATGTCTCTTTATTATTTAAGTTAGATGTAAACGGATTACGTGAGCGTCTCTATAAACGACATAGTGAACTATATTTAGACCAATTATCTCCTCTACCTATTAAGTTAGTACATTTAAATCAATGTCCGATATTAGTTCCTGAGTATACTTTACGTGCTAAAGATTATCTACGTCTTGGTTTAGATCGTCAGCAATGTATGAATAACTTAAAATATTTACAAAATCATCCTTGGGTAAGTGAAAAAATTATTACTGTTTTTACACATGCTAAGCCTTTAAAAATTACAGATAATGTAGACGCTCAACTTTATAATGGATTCTTTAATTATTCTGATCAAAAAGCAATGCAAATTATTCGTAAAACTTTACCGCATAATTTATCAAATCTATCTCTTAAAGTAAAAGATAAACGTATTTTATCTTTATTATTTCGTTATCGAGCACGTAACTTCCAAAATACTCTTACTTCTCATGAATATAATATTTGGCAATTACATCGTCAAATAATATTAAATCCTGAAAAAATAAAAATGTATACTTTAAAACTAAAAAAACTATATTTTTTTTATAAAAAAGAAACTGAAAAAACAACTAAATTAAAAGAATTATTTAAGTATATGAGACAGTTAATTAATTAATATAATTTACATTATAATCATTAAATATATTACTGATATTTTCTATCTAAATAAATTATAACAATAAATTATTATAATTTCTTATTTAAAGAGATTTTTATGATTATTTATAATAACAAAAGTAATTTGATTGATTATATTATAGAAATTTTTTATATTTATATGCTAAATACTTTTTATTTAATGAATAAATTAAATTAATTTTTAGATCTCTTGAATAATTAAGTAAACTATATTTTTCTAAAAAATCTCTTACTATCATTCGTATGATAGAAAAATATTAGAACGGTATATTACAATTAGATAATAAAATATGTATTATCTTATATGTGAGATGCGTAACTAAAATACAGTGATAAATGATATAGTTAATAGTTGCTAAATTTTTGTTTATTTCAGATAAGTATCTTTCCCTGCCCTAATTATATAAAATTTTTCAATAAAAAACATTAATATTACAAGGATCAGTGCTAATTAACAATATCTTGTTAGTTTTTTAGTTTATATGTACTACTATCTTTTATATCCTTAAATTAAGATAAAAATAAAAAGTATAAAAATCTCAGAATCTATTAATAGGAGTATAAGACCTGTTATAGCTAACATTAAAGAAAAGTAACGATCATTGTAATATTATTATAAATATAAAAGATAAAATAATCAATATATCATCTGAAAAACTAATAAAACTAAAATATTTTAACTAATTTATAATAGCGTATATTTGCTCGAATATTGAGTATAATTAATTAAATATAAATAAATCCCTGTTATCTAATAGTAAAATAAAAATAATTGTTAATAGAATAAATCAATATCTTCGGTTAATTATATTAGAAAATATTTACAATATATTTAATAGATATTGATTGTATAATTATTACATCTAGATAAAAAAATAGTTTATTGTTATGGAAGAAAAATTTTTATAGAATATTACTTGATATAATTGTAATTAGTAATTATCATCTTATAAGATACTCTTACATAATTACATGTAAAATAATTCAAAATAGATAATTTTGCTATATTATATATATTTAATAATTTTCTACTAATTCAATGATTATAATATCATTTTAGTAAATGAAATATTTAAAATCTTAAGAATAAGAAAACATAATATATTAATTTATACTTTGCTGATTTCATATATATTAAGAATAATATTTATTATATTGTAATATTTAATTATTTTAGATCATTACAAATAATTTTATATAAAATGATATACATTCTATAAATATAGAATATTTGTTATTATTTAATAATTAAATTATAGACCATAATAACATTATTTATTTTATTTATACATAATTATTAAATAATACTTGACATGCTGTATTAACTAATAATATAAAAAATTATATTTATAATATTTTAAAATAATTGTATAATTAAAGATATAATATATTAAAATATTGCTTATGATTAATCTATTAATTTTTTATTATTTTTGTGAAAAATTTTTATATTCATGCAATAAAAAATATTTTTTTATAAAGATCTCGTAATTGGTTGTAATTCGTTATATATTATATAAATCTATTTATAGATAATAGTAATATATATAAAATTTTTTGTAATTTTATTTTATTAATTGCACATATAGATGTTATATATGTTATTGTGTTATAATGATTAATTTTTTATTGTATATATAATCTTATCTTTGATAAAGAGGTCTTAATATTCTTAATATTAGTATTATTGCCGCTCTTACAATAGATCGTATTATTGGTAATAATAATAAGCTACCATGGCATTTACCAGCTGATCTTGCATGGTTTAAGCGCAATACAATCAATAAAACGGTAATTATGGGACGTAAAACTTTTGAATCTATCGGACATCCCTTATTACAACGTCATAATATTATATTAAGCCGTCAACCTGGCCAAGATAAACGTGTTACTTGGGTAATGTCACCTGAAGATGCTATTCTTGCTGCTAGGCAAGAAAAAATATTTATTATTGGTGGTGGTAGTATATTTTTTCATTTTATGCCATTAGTTCAATATATGTATTTGACTTATATTAATGCTAAAATAAATGGAGATACATATTTTCCATGCTACGAATTAAATGACTGGGAAATTAAATTTATTAAATTTCATAATGCTGATAAAATTAATAATTATAGTTATTATTTTAAAATTCTAAAAAAACGTTTTAAATATTAAATAATATTATTAATATTTATATTATTATTAATGTCTATTTTATTTAAAATAATCATGAAAATATGTTATTAATGTAATTATATATTATTTGTATAAATAAGCATATTTACATAGTTAAGTATAAAACTTTAGTTTTCTCAATTTGATTATTAGTAATATAAAATAGTAGATAAATAGATATTATTTAATAATATAAAATATTATATAATACATACAAGAATGTATTGATATTTTACATACTAAAAATATAAAATATATTTATTTTATAACAATTAAATAATAATTAGCATACTACTAGTTAATTATATATTATTTAGTTATTTACCTTGTATTGCTTATTTTTAGTGATTTACATAATATATAAGTTATTATAGTAATTATCTTTTAACTTAATTTATTCATAAATATTAGGTATTATACTAAAATATATAAAGTTAAAAATTATTATTTTATATAATATGATAACATTAATAAACAATACATATACATTTATATTAATAATTAATACGTAAATATAACTTAAATAATATTATTAATAGTTAGTATTATTATATAGATTATTAATAGTATTTATGTATACATAGTTATTAAAATATATGTATATTATATTTTATAAGAAAATATTAACATTATCTCGATATGAAATAATAAGTTAGGTATATAGTAATAATTAAATTTTTTCATATAAATCTTTAACATATAGCTTTTAAAAAGTAATAAAGTGATGCATTCTTGCAATTATAAATATTAACAATACTTTTGATATAAATACTATTATACTGTTTTTAATTTTATAATACAATGTTATACATGTATAATAAATTAATATTTGAGCATTATCAATGAATATTATGTATTTATAGATTCAATAATTAATGCAATAAATGACTAATTAAGATAAAGTATCTTTCTTGAAAGATATTCTAATAGTTTTTAAATTATTTTTTAAAAAATAGAAATATAATTACTGAATTTATTATTGTCTCAAGCAAAAAAATTAAATTGTAAGTTATTATCAACCAGAACAAAAATAACAATAAAATGTAAATTAATTTAATTTTTATAGTATTTTAAAATACAAATTTACTATTAATATTACTTAATTATTTAGTATAATTATTGATAATATTTAATATAGCTAACTATAAAAAAATCTTTTATAAAAAATAACTTATTATATTCATAATCCATTAATTTTAATTGCATGTATTGTACTAGAACTTTAGATATATTATAAAGTAATAATATATTATGATATATCATGTTCAAACTATTTTTATAAATACAATTAATAAACTTTTTTGTATATAAAATTTTTTCTTAATCTAGAAACATGGCTGAGTGAAATATTGTTTATCTTCCCATCGTAATAAAGTTAAGTTACCACCCCAGCAACAACCAGTATCGAGTGCATATATTAATGATGGTGTTTTAGTGCCTGCTAATGATGCCCAATGACCAAAGATAATAGCATACTGATTATCTAGCACTTTATTAGGCAAAGAAAACCATGGTTTCAGTGGTGCAGGAGTTTTTTCGGGGACATCTTTACATATCATATCTAGTTGTCCATTGGGAAAACAGTAGCGCATATGTGTAAGCGCATTAATAGCAAAACGTAGTCGATCAAGATAAGTAAGATTATTAGACCAGTTATTAGATTTATTATTGTACATATTATTCAATAATAATTGATAATTATTGCTACTTAAAATAGCTTCAATTTCATTTGCACACATTTGTGCAATCTCAATATTCCACTGAGGGCTAATACCAGCGTGTGTCATGACTATTTTATATTTATTATCAATCTGAAGCATTGGTTGGCAACGTAACCAATTAATTAAAATATCAACATCAGGAGCAATTAATAACTGATTAATGTTATATTTAGGATCATTATCTTTAATGCCTTTATAAATAGCTAAAAGATGTAAATCATGATTACCAAGTACCATGCGTACACTATGTCCTAGTGATTTAATGTAACGTAGTACTTCTACAGAATTGGGACCACGACCTACTAAGTCTCCAGTTATCCAAAGGGTATCTTTAAGAGGATTAAACGCGACCTGTATTAATAAAGAACGTAATTCTTTATAACATCCATGAATATCACCTATTAATAATATAGACATTATAACCTTTTTTTAATAAGAACAGTTAACTAAAATATATAATATTGATATATCTTAATAAAGATTATATATAATAGTGTATAATTTTTATAAATTAATAGACTTATATTAATTTATTATAAAATAATAATTAAATATAACTCATAATTATTATATTTTATTATTACACAATCTTTAGGTAAAAATAATTTATTATTATACCATCATACTGAGGTATTATAAAGTATACAACTCTCATATCAATAATTTTATCATTAATAATGAAATAATTGTATGTTATTTTTGAAAAAATATATAATACACATTATGTTATTATATTTATGATAATTATATAATTATTGATTAAAAAATTAGATAAATAAGACCAATATAATTATTATAAAATAAATGCAGTTAATATTTTTAATGATTTTAAAAAAATCAATATATTATAGATAATGTAATTTATTTACATGTATAAAATTATTTATTACCAAGTAAATATTTTGTAATCAAATATTTTAATAAAATTAAATTATTTATTAATAAAAAAATATATAGCATGATATGAAGATTAATATTTTTTTAAGAATGATAATTTAAGCAATGATTTTCAAAAAAATAAATTTTAATAAAAAGTCATATTTATTAAATTTATCCTTAATTATATATTACTTTCTGAAGGAAGAATTACTTTTATGAAAAATATTATGTGTATTTGCTATTATTTATTATAATAGTTACTACGCTCAGTACGTTTACTATTGTAGTTGCAAGATGCATAATAAGTATTATAAATAATTAAACTTAAATAATATGATTGATATTTATATATAAATATTAACTATTAAGAAACTATAAAAATATAGAGTAATTCAAAGAATATACTAACATATAACTTTATGAGATAATAAATAAATCATCAAGCTTTTTATTAATTATAATAATATATTTATTATTCATATAATAAATTGTAGATCGTTTTTATTTAATATAATTACTAATAAAAATATATTATATGCAATAATATATTTATGATAATTAATAAATTATTTATTTTTATAGAAAATTTATATTAAGTTATTTAATAATTCATTATCAGATAATACCTCAAGTATATTTATTTAAAATAATATAAAATATATTATGTATGATATACCAATAATATTAAACATATTTTCTAGGTTTCTAGAAGGTATATATTATTATTTAATACATTAAAATAATTATTATTAGTATAATGAATTTTTTGGTTATTGCTTATAAAGCCAATTTGCTAATTTGCAATAGTCCTTTATAGAGAGATTCTCTGCACGTTGAAAAGGATCTATTTCTAGTTTAGTTAATTGTTTAGGGGTAAATAATGTACTTAAACTATTGCGCACAATTTTTCGACGTTGATTAAAAGCTATTTTAGTAATTTGACTAAGCAATCTTATATCTTTTACTGGATTAGGAATTATTGCATGCGGGATAAGTCTAACAAAAGTTGATTCAACTTTTGGAGATGGTTGAAATGCTTGTGGTGATACTTCTAATAATGGGGTCACTTGACAATAATATTGAGTTATTACGGTCAAACGACTATAATCTTTGTTATTTGGAATAGCTATTAAACGGTTTACTACTTCTTTTTGTAACATAAAATGTAAATCTTTAATAACATGAATATAGGTAAAAATATGAAATAATAAAGGAGTCGAAATATTATATGGAAGACTACCAAATATGCGTAACATTTGTCCTATTTCACTCGATAATTCATTAAAGTTTACAGTCATAGCATCTTGCTGGCGAATATTTAATTTGTAGTTTATATCGGAATACTTTAATAATTGCTGAATAAGATCTCGATCAATCTCTATAATTGTAATTTTATCTATCATATTCGTAATAGGTTTAGTTAAAGCTCCTAAACCCGACCCTATTTCTACCATAGCTTGATTTTTCATTGGTTGAATAGCTGATACGATGTTATTAATTACATATTGATCTATTAAAAAATTTTGTCCATAACGTTTGCGGTATTTATGGTATTGGTAAGATATATTATTATTCATTATAATTATTGATTTTTTATATTAAGACTATATGTTATTATATATTTATTTATCATATAATTATATACTTAAATAAGTATTTTAGTACATAAATCTGTAATATTTAATTGATAATGAGTGAAGAAAACTATATAATAATGTAAATAATTATTTAGTAAATTATCAATAATTATAAAAACTTATAATAAATATTATTATATTTGGTATATATATTTTTAGAAAAAATATAAAATAAATATTTATTTATCTATATATTTTGATTGTTTTATTTAAAATGACTTATCATCTAATATTTATTATTAGTTTTTTTAAAAAAATTATCTATAAACGCACTTATTAAATTTATATCAGTAAATAAATATACTAGGTTATTTATGATATTTTAAAAATTATTTAATAAAGTAAGACAAGTAGCAATAAATTATTTTATTATATCAACAACGATTTTGTATTTAAGTTATTTTTAATTGTATACAATCCTGTAACGCCGATAAAAAATAAATTTATATTTTATCTCTAAAATATAAATTTTATTTAACTATATGTTATATTAGTTAATAACTGTCTTTTAACTTATAATTAATATTATCAGTTACTTAACTATTTTAGATAAGTGTAATATATTATTTATTACATAACTTCTTTAATAGAAAAATTACTGTTTTTATGATTATCAAATCTAACATTCATTAAAAAATATTTTATTTTAGTATTGTGTTGTTATTTTTATATAAATATATATTAATAATAGTATATTTACATTTTTAATATAAGATTCATTTTTCATTTTTTAATATATATTTCTAGTAATTTAGAATTTTGTAATCTGATATTATGTTTATATATCAGTATATATAAAAATATTATTAACTAAATTATTAATACATGTAATAATATTTTATATAATGTTTAATATTAAACTATTTCTTATTAATTAGTTAATGTATTTTTTACTAAAGTATTTAATATTTTTTGATAAATAATTATATTATTTATTATAAATAATAATTGCACTATAATAATTTATATATATTATTTAGATTACTGTTAATAATATAATTTAAATACGATAAATATAATTTATATGCTCTTAATATTTACGTAATATTTATAAATAAATATAACATTACTATTAATAAAAAACTTTTTTAATACCAAGTATGAAATATATATATTATATAATTTTTTAAAGAAAAACCTTTCTTATATTATTATACCTTTAATTTTATTCATAATATAATAAAAAATTATTTCATTTATTCAAAATAAAATAAATAAAAATATTTTTTATATTTATAGTCTATAATTTTATTATATATTATTGATTGTAAATCATCTATTTTAAAAAATTTTTGTTAAAAAATAGTATATTTATAATAAATTAATTTTTTTAAAGTAGAGAAATTATTAATAATAAATTAAACATTATTCATTTAAGAACTATATTAGTTACATATTAATAATTGATTATTTGTAATGATTCAAATACTATAAACTAATATTTTAGTTTAAAAGATTAAATATCATAAAGTATTTTAAAATTAATTTATTAAAATATTAATACAATATTTAAAGCAATAAACAATTATTTATGTTTTATTGAATTTACATGCCATCAGAGTCAAATAAAATTTCAGCAAAAAATACTAAACTCAAATAATATAAAATATTTAATAAAATTTATAAATATAAAAATATATTTTTTTCTTAATGAATATAAGAAATATTTTATTTATATAAATAGTTTTAATTTATGGTTTAAAAAAACTTTTTTATCTTAACTATTCATTATTAAAAATAGTGTTTAGTACATTAATATCTACATATATACTTACTATATAAATCATGTATTAAATCTTAAAAATTATTAATTGATATCCTATTTTATAATATCGATTAATTATATAAAACAATAATAAATTATAGTCTTTTATTATTTGGACTAACATTACTGTAATAACAAAAATAAAACAAATAACTGTTTAATATTAATTATTAAATATATATATCTTTATATTATTTAGTATAATTTTTATATTATTAGATCTTTTCTCTAAATTACAATATATTTTCGTAATTATTATTTGTTATGTATAGTGAATATTATCTAATAATTCATTATTATTCATATTATATATTCATAAAATAAGATTAATAAAAATTTTATTTTATGAATGATAGTGTTTACTAGAACATTTAACATATGTTTTTTAAACATAATAGAAATAATCATTTATTTTGTGTTATCCTAAGTATAGTTAATAAATGATTTAATCATACTATCTTTCAATACTTTATTTGTATAAAGTAAAAATATTTGTATATTATAAATATTATCAAAAATTAATATAATAAATAGAATTACCGTTATAAATATTTTTTACTGTTATTAAAATTAATATATTTAATAAATATTAGTTATTATAAGATTTTAATTATAAAAAATTTTAAATAAAATCCTATGTTTTATGAAATTAGAATTAATTGAAAGATAAGTATTTAGTAAATATTGAATTTAATAATATATCAAAATATATAATATATAAAATTTTATTTTAATACCTTAATTTTTATAATAAAAACTATAAAAAATATTATTTTTTAACATTATGAATTTAATATATAAAATATAATTTTATAATTATCTTATATTAAGTATCTTTATATATCAAATAAGAAAATTATTTCTTTTATAAATTAATAAAATGCATAAAATTTTATGTTACTATATCATATAATATATCCAATTAGTATTTGATAATTTATAGATTTTAATATGAAGATTCATTTTGTATAGTTCATTATTTATGATAATAAATAAATTTATATTTATAACACTTCATATATTATATTCTATGTATAAGAGATGGGTATAATCAATTATTTTGATGTAATATTTATTTACTGGACAATGCAAACATTACTGTTAATAAAAAATATTATTTATTTTCTTTGTTTATATGTTTTTAGTTTTATCTAGTTAATTCAGATATTTTCTATATAAATTTTTTATAAAATTAGGTAAATAATTTAATTTTTTAAAAGTAAATGTATTATATAAAATAATATATTTATTAATATATTATCTGATAATATGTATTATGAATTTTTTATTAAACAAAGTATATACAATATAATCTTTGTATGATTTTTAGGATATAAGTATTTTATATATTATTAATATTATGTATTAGATTATTAAATAATAAGTAAATGGATTTACTTATATTGAGTATAATTAATTTGTTATTTTTCATAAAAAATTTTTATTAAATTTTTATATACATTACATATTTATTATTTATAGTTTTTTAAATAATTTCAAAAATTAAATAATTGGTTATGTTGTTAAATTATTTAATTTTAATTTTATTTAAAATAAATTTTCTAATAAAAAGTATAATAAAGTCAATAAATTATTAGCATGTTATTACATGTTAACTTCATTATATATATTCAGTAATTTATAAGCTAACATTGAATAATGAAAGCAAATACATTATATAATGACATAAATAACTATGTAACTAATCTTATAAAATATTTTTTAAAAATTTAATAACTATTAAATTTTATTATTTATTTATTTTTTTTATAAAAAACATACTAATAATGTTGCTATATTTGCTATTATATCGATCTATTAAATTTAATATATATTTTGCACTATTATTGCAAGTGAGTTACTTATTTTTTATATCTTATTTAATTTGTATTTTTGATGGTTTATTAGGAGCATGAAGATATAATGGTCCTTTAAAGCCGCAACTTACAATTATAAAAGTAAAAATCCATAAAATTAAAAAATTTTTATTCATAGTAATTATTATTTGTTATATTAATATATGCAAATTAATCTATAAAAAATTTATAATTATAAGTTTTATATCTTATAAGTAATAGGTAATTAAAGTAATAAAAACTAAATATAACAAATAATTAACCTTATAAAATAAATTGTCTTATATATTAGTTTATTAAAATTTACAATAAATATTGTAATATCAATTATGACATTTAATAAAATTACGATACTTAATTGAAATATATTAATTGAATAATCTTAAGTAATTACCATATCAGTTATAAATTATAATTGATAACTGATATTATTAGATTATTATCCATTATATTATGTTAACTATCAAATTTTGACATATTACATTTATTCATATAATTAATAAATAATATAGCATATAGTAAAATATATTATTTATTTGAAAAAATTGGCATCATAGAACTATAATTAAATATAAAATTAATATTAACTATATAAATAGTACATGATACAAATATTATTCTTGTAATTTTATTAAAAAAATTATTTTTATTACTGTTTATCTAGTTTTATATCGATAATATAATAGATTATATATTAAAAATAACAATAAAAACATTCATTAATTATAATATGTTATATAATTATATTAACTATACAGAAATAACAATAATTATTAATTAGAACATTAAGCATATAAATACTTCAATAATTGAGATACATAAAATATGTAAAAAATATTTATATATAAAATATTTTTTTAAAAAAATATTTTTTAAATTTATTTAAAATAAATTACTATATTAACTATATAATTAGATTAATAAATATTTAGTATAATTATTGCTTATGAGGTTTATATTTTATATAGATAAATTATTATAATATGGATATAAATTTACATTAATTATATGTAATGATTCTATGTTATTTTTAATAAAATAACATAGTATCTTAATATAATCAATTTTATATCATTAATTATAAAAAGTAATAATATTACGTATATAGATATATTTTATATATCATTTTTATTTAGATAAATTAGATATTCTCTTAATATGCTATAAATACATAAGCATTATTATAAACAAGATAATATTTTTTTTAAAAAATAATTACTTACTTTGTTAAAAGTTATATATTATTATGATTAATTAGATAAATATTTCTAATATTATTTAATAATTTTAAAAAAAATTAAATATATTATACTTTATATTTTATATATATTAAATTTAAAAAAATCAATAATAATTAGAGAGTTTAAATGAATAATAATTATAGTACTTTATTTAATATAATGAATATTTACTGTAATACTATTACTTTAAATAAAGTAGTATTTTAAATTTTTTAAAAAATACCAAATTATTTATTTAGTAGCAAAAATTTTACGAACTTTCTCTAAATCTTCTATTGTATCTATACTAGTAATTGGTATTATTGCGGTTATACCAACATGTATTTTTTTACCATACCATAACACACGTAATTGTTCTAACATTTCAATTTGTTCAATTGGACTAGCACTCCACGTAACGTATTTACGGATAAAACCAGCACGATATGCGTATATGCCTATATGTCGTAAAAAATTATGACTAATGTTATTTTTAGAGACCATAAAACGTTCACGTTCCCAGGGGATAGTGGCACGTGAAAAATATAATGCATATCCTTTTTTATTACAGACGACTTTTATAATATTTGGATTAAATGCTTCTTGACTAGTAATGATTTGCGCTCCCATGGTAGCCATTTCTACTTTATTTTGTACTAAATTACAAACAACCTGACGGATAATTGTTGATTGTAAAAATGGTTCATCTCCCTGAATATTTAAGATAATTTGATTATTAGTTAATGCATACTTTTCAATTACTTCTACTAAACGTTCTGTTCCTGAGTTATGATCGGTGCGAGTCATGCAAGCTTCTCCCCCAGCTCGCTCTACTGTATATTTAATGTCAGCGTGATCTGTTGCAATAATAACACGTGAAGATCCAGCTTCTAAAGCTCTTTCCATTACGTGTATAATCATAGGTTTACCATTTATGTCAACTAGCGGTTTACCAGGTAAACGCGTCGAAGCAAAGCGCGCAGGTATAATAGTAATAAAATCCATTTAATTATTCTCATTTATAGGAATAAGGCGAGCTTTATTTTTTAGTAGTACTGGAATGCCATGATATATAGGATAGCTTAGGCGATCATTTTTACAAATTAATTCTTGATTCATTTTATTAAAATAAAGTTTTCTATTACATACAGGGCATACAATTATTTTTAATAAACGGTCATCCATATTGACTCCTCAAGTAATTATTGTAGTCTTTAATAATACACTATAATAATTTAGTGAATACACTTATTAAAATAACTATTTTATATTTTCTTGAATACATAAAATTAGATTTAATTAGTTATTTTTAATAAAAAATCTATTTTTTATTGTATACATACATTAGAGTATGAAAATAATTTGTATATTGTTAGTATATTATTGGACTGTATTTAAGTATTAATAATATATTATATTTTTTACAAGTATTAACATAATTAATATCATTAATATAAATATATCACTATTTATAATAATATAATTATAGCAATACTTATTTAATAGTATAATCCATAAAAATAGAACATAATTTTATTAAATGTTTTTAATAAAATCTTTTAGTCAAGCAAGCAATTAAACCTCTTTTAATACTAAAATTCTGTAATATCTTATTATGTAAATAACTATTATTATATTACTGTTAATATAGTTCTTTATTTAACTATACTAATAAAATATAAACATTTAATATTATCAATACTTATTTCATATGAATTTAATACTTAAAAAATAAATTAAAAACAATACCATACATAAAAATAAAAATGTGATCATCCTAATACATAGATAAATAATTTATGTTTTGAATGTTTTTTAAAAAATTATTAATTATAGCAATAATTAAAGATATAATAAATTAAGTAATAATTTATAATTTTTATGATAGTAAATCAAGCAAAAGTATAATTTTTTATAAAAGTAATTAATATAATGTTTATGCATTTTATAACATTATTAATAATATATGATATCACTACTGAGTGATGTTTAAAGTATTATTATTTATACACTTAAAACATATTAGTGATTATAATATGTATTAGTATATAAACAATATTTATGTTTATTCATAAAACATATTATTTTATATTGATAATTATTTATGTAAAATAAAACAAATTTTATTTGTATAATATTACATAAATCATTATATTATTAATATAATGAATATCATTATTAATGAATAATTAATAAATTTCTTTGTAGATATTAAAAAGTTATAATATTGTATTATCTTATTAAGATTTAGTATACTGTTAACTAATGTATATTATTTATGATTTATTATAATTAATATAATTACAATAATACATAAATGATTACATTAAATGAATTAATTATTATAAAATAATGCTTATAAAAATTTAATTAATTAAAATATTTTCTTTAAATTATTTTTATCATTAACAATGAATATTAAGTAATTACATAATAGTAATTATGATAGAGTTACATTATTAATTATATGTTCAAATAATAAAATCATTTTTAATGAGATAAGTAATATAGTAAAGTATATATTATATATAATCATGTAATTCATGTAATATAATATAAAGTAAGTGCATTATATGTCGATGAATTATTTTTATTTAAATAACAGTATATTTATTTTAAAAATAAACTATTCATAATAAATTATTGATATTAATAATAATGAAGATGTAAATAATATATTTTTTGGGTTAGGTAAAGCACACTATTTAAATAGTTAGATATAACTATTTAAATGCATCTTATTTACAATAATAACTTAAATTTATAATACACATTATTATTTTAAATAACTGTTATAAAAATAATATATTCAGTAAATTACTATTCATTATTACTGTAACTATTGTTTAAAATTATTTTGCATACTAGTCAAAAAATTAGTAATATACAGTTAATAAATATTTAATATAAATATAATTTTATTAGAGTTCGTTTAAATAATTCTATTATCATAATGCATATAAATAGTTTTTTATGTTATTTGAAAGTACCATTGTATTTTATGTAAAAAAATACATAGTTATTGTAATATAAATATATTTAATATAAATGTTTGACAGATATTTGATTATTACATAGTTCCTATTCAATAGAATATTAAATGCTATTTTTATTATTTTAGAAAAATTAATATATAAATTATAATAATGAATATTTAAACAGCATTAAGTCTATGATGACTATTTATAAGCTATCATAGTAATTATAAATTTTTTGAACATATAGTCTTATATAAAAATTATTACTTACAATTTTTTATTTAAAAAAAATGTATTTAAGTGTTATAATTTAAGAAATTTTATATAAATTCCGTGTTTAACGTTGTATTTAATTTAGTATAAATAAAAGTAGCTAATAAAATTTTAATTTTTTTATATTCTAATGAAAGCATGTATCGACATGATTATACTTGTATAAGTATACTATTATTTATTTAGTTACAAACTATATCTAGAAAATCTTAAAAATACTTTATTTAAATTAATATTATTTTTTTATAAATTTTTAGTATAGTTTTCGTAGCTAATGTTATTGGCGGGGCGGGTTATCATTAACTCATTATATTAATTAGAGTAGTACCAAAAACATGGCAGAAAAACGTAATATTTTTTTAATTGGACCTATGGGTGCCGGTAAAAGTACTATTGGTCGTCAATTAGCTCAACAATTACATATGGAATTCTTTGATTCCGATCAAGAAATTGAGCGAAGTACTGGGGCTGATATTAGCTGGGTATTTGATGTTGAAGGAGAAGCAGGTTTTCGTGATCGTGAAGAAAAAATTATAAATGAACTAACTAAAAAAAACAATATTGTACTAGCAACAGGTGGTGGCTGTATAAAATCTTTAGAAACCCGTAATAGATTATCAAATCGTGGTATAGTTGTGTATCTTGAAACGACTATTGAAAAACAGCTTGATCGTACTCAGCACGATAAAAAACGTCCATTATTACAAGTAGATACACCACGCGAAATATTAGTCAATTTAGCAAAGGCACGTAATCATTTATACGAAGAAATTGCTGATTTAACTATACGTACAAATGATAACTTTGCTAAAGTTGTCGCAAGTAATATTATTAATATGTTAGAAAATAAATAATTATATTTATTTTTTATAAATTTAGAACAAAGGTATGTATTCGCATTATGCAAAAAATTCATGTTTCTCTTGGAAAACGTAGTTATCCTATAACTATAGCCTCTGGTTTATTTCAAGATCCTACTGCATTCTTGCCTTTAAAAATGGGCAATAAAGCAATGTTAGTAACCAATCAAACATTAGCTCCAATTTATCTTGATGTAATAAAAGATTCACTTAAACAATTAAAAATTGAAGTAGATCAAATAATCTTGCCAGATGGTGAACAATATAAAACATTATCTGTAATGGAGCAAGTATTCACTGCATTACTTAAAAAATCCCATGGTCGTGATACTACTCTTATTGCGCTGGGTGGTGGAGTTATTGGAGATCTTACTGGTTTTGCAGCATCTTGTTATCAGCGTGGCGTTCGCTTTATTCAGGTACCAACAACATTACTATCTCAAGTTGACTCTTCTGTTGGTGGCAAAACAGCAGTTAATCATCTATTAGGCAAAAATATGATTGGTACTTTTTATCAACCTATGTCAGTAGTAATAGATATTAATTGTTTAAAAACTCTACCAGCTCGTGAATTATCTTCAGGATTAGCAGAAGTTATTAAATACGGAATTATTGTAGATAGTGCATTTTTCATATGGTTAGAAGAACATTTGGATGAACTATTAAGCGTTGATGCTAATGCAATGGAGTATTGTATTCGCCGTTGTTGTGAAATAAAAACTAAAATAATTTCTTTAGATGAAACAGAGCAAGGTATACGTGCATTGCTTAACTTAGGTCATACTTATGGTCATGCGATTGAAGTGGAAATGGGATATGGTAATTGGTTACATGGTGAAGCTGTTGCAGCTGGTATAATAATGGCATCGCAAACTGCTTATCGTTTTGGTCAACTTAATAATCAGGATGTATCTCGTATAAAAAAATTAATTGCACGTGCAGGATTACCAGTTACTGGGCCAAAAAATATGACTCCAGAGTCATATTTGCCACATTTAATGCGTGATAAAAAAGTACTATCTGGTGAGCTACGCCTCATACTACCAACTGCTATTGGTCAATCAGAAATACGTATGGGATTAGATCATAAACAAATTATATCTGCTATTGCAGACTGCTGCTATTAAATATTGAATCTTAAATAATGAATAAAATGTTATTTATCATTGTAAATATTAAGGATAATATAAAAACGCTACAATGTAAAATATCTATATTATCTAATTAATATACGCAATCATTATTAGTTTGATAATTATACAATATCTATTGTCTTTTTTATTATGATAATATGTATTATCTTGATAAGAGGAATATTTAAAGCTCATGTAAATTTAAAAGTATATGAAAATAAATCTTACTTAACATAATTAATGTTTTTTATTTTTATTTTATTGTAAGATAGTATATTTAAAAAATATACCATATAAACGAATAATATGTGTTGCAAATGAAACATCTCTATATATTTTATTAAAAAATAATACGCAGAATTATATTAACTAAATAGTTTTGTATAATTATTTATTTTCACATATATCTTTATGTTCGTTAGGATTAATGTTAAACCATAATATCATTATTAATAAAATATTTTACATATTAATACAAGTATATTAAATATATTGCTGTTATTGAATCTTAAATATAATACAGATTTTATCTTGAGTTGTTTTAGATCTTATATAAGATGTATCATAATATTAAAATAATTAATATCATTTATTTATGTTTTTTATTAAACTGTTATCTCATTTAATTTATCAATTATATTAAGATAAGAAATAATATTTTTAGTTTTTATATAGCAAGATAAAATATACATTTATATTAGACATAATCAACATAAGAGTAAAATAAGAGTAAAATATATAAGAAGTATTACTAATCGTAAAATTTATTTTATTATAAATTTCTTAAATAATATTTTTTGTGATTTATATAATAAATTATTGTATTTTTATCATATAAATTATATTATAATCATTTATAAAAATAAAATTAATGATAATGTATACTAATTATATCTAATGTAATTAACATAATAAATACTATATTGTTTATAAATGCATCTATACTTAAATAAGTAATATTTTAATTAATACTATTATGTAATGATAAAAATATAAAAATCAATATACGACTTATTAAGTATTATTTTTATTTAAAAATAATCATCTTTTACTTTTATTTTTAATAATATATATGATATAAATTTTTAATATTCTATTTGTGATTATATCATCAATATTCTATTAAATAATCTACTCATTAAGTATAAATATTGAAAATTATTCTTAAAATCGTTAACATAAGTATATACCGACTAAACAAAATTTATTAAAATTATTCTTTGTAAGAATTAATTTA